>JAJRPH010000118.1 GCA_024280875.1 Deltaproteobacteria bacterium
AACTATTTGAATATTAATTTAGATTAAAAAATCAGAAATAAAACAATCGCTGTAAAATAAATAGAAAAACTATTTTCCAAAATTGCAACTTGACCGGGGTTTATATTTTTAACATATTGATATTTTTCATAAGTTAACCGGACAGCAATGATTGACGGAGCCCCATTTGACAAATCCAGTACCGTATAACACAAGGGATCGATTACTGATGCAGGCGGAGCAGCTGTTTGCTCTAAAAGGGTTTGCAGCGGTCAGCGTACGGGAAATCACCGCAGCGGCTGACACGAACCTGGCGGCCATCAATTATCATTTTGGCAATAAAATGAACCTGTATCTTTCCGTGTTCAGGGAACGATGGGTGCCCCGAGCAAATGGTCTCCGAATTTTTTTCAAGGACCACCTGGCCGAAAAAAAACATACGGAAACCTCAGATATCATCCGGATATCAGATATCATCCGGGGGGTTGCCACGGCGTTTCTTGAAGGCGCTATGACGGACGATGAAAGACGCAGTCACATTAACCTGATGCAGCGTGAATTGACACACCCCACCGAAGCGATTGACATTGTTGTTTCCGAAGTTATCCGCCCGATGAACCATGATATTTGTCGCCTGATCCAGCCGTATTTGCCGGAAAACATCATCCCGGAACGACTGTCCTTATCGATTTTAAGTATTATCAGCATGATTCTATATTTCGGATTTGCACAACCGGTTATTTCCCGGGTAATGGACCAGGAATTTGATCCCCAATTTAAATCCCGGGTCATTGACCATATTGTGTCATTTGCCATGGAAGGCATCAATGGTCTTATCAAGGAGGAACCCGCTTGAAACCGTATTCTTTTCATATCTTTACGGTACTGGCCGGCCTTCTGCTGGCTGGCTGCTCCATGGGACCGGACTTTGAAAGTCCGGATTTAAAATTAACCCCTCCGGCTCATTTCCAAAATACACCGGACAAAAATTTATCCGAATTCCAGGAACTGGAAAACTGGTGGCAGGCTTTTGATGATCCGGATATTGATCAGATTGTTCTTAATGTAATGCAGAACAACCTGGACATTCAGACAGCCGCCGCCCGTGTACAGGAAGTCCGGTCTATTTTCAAACAGACCCGGGCGGGTCAGTACCCCACTTTAAATTTAAGCGTTGAGGCTGGCCGTCATAGCTATTCATCCTTTAACCCGTTAGCCGGAAATATCGGCCCAAAGACCAGCGATTCATATAATTTATCTCTGCCTGCATCATTTGAAATCGATCTATGGGGCCGTTTATCCCGGTCCACTGAGGCGGCAAAGGCTCAACTCCTGTCCGCTGAAGAAAATCGTCGGACGGTGGTTCAAACCCTGGTTGCTGAAGCCGTCGATCTGTATTTAAATATCGAATCGATAGAACGCAGGATTCAGGTTAATCATAAAAGCATTGATGCTTTTCGGCAAAGCCTTAAAATTGTTGACGGCAGATACCGGCGGGGCCTGACAACCTTTCTTGATGTCCGTCAGGCCAGCAGAATTCTGGCCCAGGCGGAATCACAACTCCCTCCCTTGACTGCCGCGCTCGGCATTCAAAACCAGGCCCTTGCGGTGTTGCAGGGACAGTACCCGAAAACCAAATTGCCACGGGACATAGCCCCAAATTATTTCAGGCTGCCTCCGGAAGTTCCGTCGGGCCTGCCGTCAGAATTGATAGCACGTCGGCCGGACGTTGCCGCAGCAGATGCCGCACTCCATGCTGCTTGCGCTAAAATCGGGGTGGCCAAGGCGTCACGGTTTCCTCAAATCCAGCTCACAGGTACTTTCGGATATGCCAGCGATGAATTAAATTCTCTGTTTAATCCTGAAAGCGAACTCTGGAACATTGCCGCCGGTGGCATCCTGCCGGTTTTTAATGCGGGAAAGCTGGCCGCCAATCAGCGTGCCGCCCAGGCCCGCTATGAGCAGGCGCTGACCGCTTACTCAAAGACAGTGCTTCAGGCCTTTGCGGATGTCGAAGGCACCCTGCTAAACCGTAAGGAGCTGATTGAACAACGAAACCGGCTTCTCAAATACCGGGATGAAGCTGCGGCTACCCTTAATGTGGCCAATGACCGTTATGGCAAGGGCCTGGTGGACTACCTGACGATTTTAGACGCCCAGCAGGTCCGGATCAATGCCGAACTTCAGGTGATCTCGGTTGAATACGAAATCCTCTCAAATTATGTCAGCTTGTGCCGGGCGCTTGGCGGTGGATGGGATTTAAAAAAGCTGAAGGTTGAAGATTGAAAGTTGAAAAGTTTTTCATGGTGATTCATTACCACTGTACCATGAAATAACTTGTCCATCATTTCAAACGGTTATGAATGAGTTATTTAGAAGAAGAAGAAATATCTGTAGAAAACAAAAAGGGAATCAATATGTCGCGCACCCAGAAATTTTTTATCCAGGCAATCATCACCGTCATTATTATCGTCATCGGAGTTGTCGGTTTCAAAAAATTAAATACCGGGAAAAAAGCCATTGAAAAACAAAAAATAGAGGTGCTCCTCCCAATGGTCCGGACCATCACTGTAAAAACAGGTCCGCTACGGATGACCATCACTGGTCAGGGCACGGTAAAGCCGGTTCGGGAAATCCAGCTTATCCCCCAGGTAAAAGGCAAAATTATTGGAGCGGCATCCTGCCTGGTAAACGGTGGAATTTTTAAAAAAGCCGATCGCCTCCTTACCATTGAACCGGTGGATTATGAAATCGCAGTCACCCTGGCCGAAGCCCGCATTAAGGAAGCGGAAAGCCTTTTTAAACTGGCCCGGGAAGAATCGGCGGCCGCCGGTGATGAATG
>JAJRPH010000119.1 GCA_024280875.1 Deltaproteobacteria bacterium
CCATATATATTATTAAGGCCGAACTTTTCCAGTATCTTCAGTGCATTATTACATTGGTCTGGATTCAATATCTTTTTCCAGAACTTTTCCCACCTGAAATTGCTAATAGATTCCAGATGAAAGATATATATCATTCTAAAAAATTAGCAATTCCCATCCGTAGAATTGATATTGGCGGTATTTCCCATACTATCCGCCCTTCTTTTGCAATGCCTTATTTAACCGGTATTACAGACGAAATTGAAAAAGCGCTTTTCATGAGAAAGTTTAATGTTCCTTTCTGGGCTCTAAGCTACGTTTTTGGCAGAGATCCCATGTATTGGTATAGAATCGAACAATCAATTGGCCGCAACAGTATTGCGGGGACAACTGTTCGAAATCCTCATGATTTGCCTCAGCATCTCGGAGCTGATGAAAAACATACTCGAATTTTGGGTGATAAAGCCTATGTTGCCACTACTGTCGGCAATGAGTGTATTCTCGGTGCATCGGTTGCAAAAGATGCCGGCAATGAGGCCTTAAAAAAGGCCTATAGGGTTTTTAAATCAGAGGTCCAATACTTGAAACCAGATTACACCCCTACTACAGTAAATATCGATGGCTGGAAAGCGACTAAAAACGCATGGTTATTTCTTTTTACATCGGTTGTCATTATTTGTTGTTTTCTTCACGTCTATATTAAAATTCGGGACAGAGCAAAGAAGAGATATCGAGACATGTTTACTCAGGTCGCTACCAAGCTTTGGGATTGTTATCACGCTGAAAATAAGTATTCATTCTCCCAACGAGTCAGAAGACTGGTCGAATACTGCAAGAATAATGAGGCCCCTGACGTAATTTTAAAACCTATTAAGAAATTACGTAAGAACATTGCAGCCTATAGTGTCGCTTATGATCATCCAAAGGCCCACCGAACCAGTAATATGATTGACAGATTAATGCAACGAATGGACCGCCATCTGTTTAGTACGCAATATTTTCATGGATCAAGGGCCGCAGCTGAATTGAGCATCAGAGGCTGGACTCTTATTCAAAATTTTGCACCATCAAACCCTCGAACCGTTCAAAAATATAACGGTTTACAAAGTCCGGCAGAGCGCTTAAATAAGTTTCATCATGATACGAACTGGCTTCATAATCTTTTAATATCGGCTTCTTTAGGAGGGTATAGAACACCTCCCCTAAATCCGATATAAACAGCAAAAAATAAATAAAGAACAAAAAATCGATTCTACACAACCCGAGGAATACCTCACGACTTTTGAGCTTAGTGAACGTATTAAAATGGCTCCTGGTACCATTCGAAATCTTATTTGGAAGAAAAAATTTCAAAAAGATGTTCACTATATTAAACCCTCCTCAAGAAAATTGTTGTTTGTTTGGCGAAAGGTCGAGGCTTGGCTTCTCAATCATTCCCATGAGACCGAATTTGAACGTGCGTCTCGCGTCAGAAGTTTGATTGATATATGATTTTTTATCCAATTGACCTTCCGGTTTGGGCTATGGTATTAAAATGATGTGATGTCCGAAACGGAAGGAGGTGATTGAAAAAGCGGAAAAAAGGGGTGATTTTATGAAACAAGCTAAAATCATTGATTTTCCGAAACATTCCGACACATCCAAAAAGAGACGAAAGAAAGATTCGGTAAATATAGGGAAAAAAGGAAGGGTTTTTGCCCGTTCTGGAAAATTGTGGGTTGATTTTCATTATATGAATCAACGGGTGCGAGAACCTTCCGGGTTTAACAATACCCCAAAAAACCGAAAAAAGCTGAGAAAGCAACTCGATTTGGTAGTGGCAGAAATCGAGAACGGGATGTTTGAGTTTGCCAAACGGTTTCCAAACAGTACCAGGAGAGATGATTTTACCACATTAGAAGGCCGGTTGGTTATCAAACGGCCGGATGAGATCAACTTTGGTAAATACGTTAAAAAATGGTGGCAGGAAATGTCTCCTGGCATGAGTGCAAGCCAGCAGCGGGATTATACCTCCATTTTAAGCACCACCTTCTCTTGTATTTTTCAGACAGACCGTTAAGCGATTTTACACCATTTTTAATCAAGAAATTTTTAGCCCATCTTAAAAGCGTTCGAACACCCAGAAATAAACCGCTATCCCCCAAACGCATACAAAACATACTAATACCCTTAAGAGTGATAGTAAAAGATGCCATCATCGAGCACGGCTGGTGGAATTTTCCTAATCCATTTTTCGGTATCAAACCTCCGAAAATCCCAAAATTCCGGGTCATGCCCTTCAGCTACACGGAATGGAAGTATTTCATGGAATTTATGCCGTTCTGGTATCGCCCTTATTTTGAATTTGCCATACAAACGGGGCTCAGGCCCTCGGAGCAAGTGGCATTAAAATGGGGTGCCATTGATGAGGAGTTCATTCACATTGAGCTGAGTCGCGTGCGAAACGTTGAAAAAAAGGAATTGAAGACGGAAGAGAGCCGGCGAAGCATTGCGATCCGGCCCACCATGCGGCAAATATTGGAAGATCAAAGGAAGCTGACCAGAGAAAATGATAGTCCTTATGTTTTTATCAATACATTCGGTCGGCCGATCCTCCAGGACAAACTCCGGGAAATGTGGCATCGTGTCATGAAAAAAAGTGGCCTTTCGCACCGACGCATGTATGAAACACGGCATACGTTTGCATCATGGGCGTTGGCAGCCGGAGAAACCCCGGAATGGATCGCCAGGACCCTGGGACATGTGGACACCTCGATGATTTTTCGGACCTATGGTCGGTACATTCCGAACCTGACCCGAAAAGATGGCAGTGCCTTTGAAGACCAGTTTATTCGGGGGATTGATGAAAAGAAAAATCCAAATTAGGCACAATTTGGCATTTTTCGAAAATTGCGTTTGTAACTTATTGATATAATAATCAATAAAATGGTGGAGGGGGCGGAGTCTTCCTGTAAATCCGTCTCAACGAGCACAATACATCAAAAACCATTTGTTTACAATGCCTTACGACGCCCCGATACACCATTCTCCGCGTCCCCTTGCGGGAAATGCTTTTCTCCACATTTTCCCCGAACAGAGAACGGACGCGGGTTCGATTCCCGTTTGCACATCAAACGCGGTGATATCGTAACCCAAGTCTGAACCAGTATACCTTTTCA
>JAJRPH010000120.1 GCA_024280875.1 Deltaproteobacteria bacterium
ATTAATTTAGATTAAAAAATCAAAAATAAAACAATCGCTGTAAAATAAATAGAAAAACTATTTTCCAAAATTGCAACTTGACCGGGGTTTATATTTTTAACATATTGATATTTTTCATAAGTTAACCGGACAGCAATGATAGTGAATATATTCAAAAACAGGCCAACGAGATAGCTCAATGCCTGAAAGACTTTAAGGAAATGTATGGAAAGGAATTGCAGGTCATTATCAGTAGTGACCACGGCTACACCGTAATCCCTAAAACGAGCGAGATCATTGATGTGCCTTTAACAAAAAACGGAAAAACACGAACCTTGCTACCTAATGAATTAGAAGAATCAAAGGATATAGAACAAGACAAAATCTGGGAATTGAATCCTGATCTTTATGGCTTAAATGATACAATGATCATTCCAAAAGGATATGCTTGCTTCAATAAGCGACCCCATGGGGCTACACACGGGGGATGCTCTCCGCAGGAAATGGCTGTTCCCTGGTTCATTATTAATAAAAACAAGCCCATACCACCGATACCATTGAATTTTACCATTGAAGGTGATATTTTTCGCAAACGGGCTGAAAATTCATTGACCATAACCATATTGAATCCGAACCCTTATAAAATTACATTTGTTGAAATGGATATAGAGGGAATGGATACAAACTCTAATTTACCCAAAACGATAAATGCCAACACTATTGAAAAAATTAATTTTAACTATGATGCATCTGTGGTAGTTGAAAGCAATGCTAAATTTTCAATATCTTATTGCTTTAATAGCATGGCTGGAGAAATGAAAAACAAATTAACAATAACCGCGCCAACAACAGGTGCAATGACAACCGAGTTTGATGATGACTTTGACTTCTGAAAATAATCAAGATTATATTGATCGTAAGATTTCTAAATATTTTCCCGATGTATGTGTCCATAAAGGACTGGCTGCAAGTGTCGGACTTTCCGGGCGTGTAATTCCAGCCTTTGTATCCGACTGGCTCGTCAGCAGATACAGTGACAACGAGGGCGGGGTAAACAGTGAGGGCATCAGGAATTTTATATCGCGATATTTGCCTGATAAAAAACAAAAAGAATCGTTAATGTATGAGATTCGTAACGGGAATCCTCTTAAAATCTTAGATTCTTTCAGTGTTGGGGTCCATCCAAAAACCGGAGATCTTAAACTACGCATCCCTTCGCTCGATATTACCGGACGAGTCCTTGATTCAATTGTGGATGCGCATCCATCTTTATTGATGGGAAATGTTTGGGGAAGTGGAACATTAAGCTGGACCCCATTGAAGGATACAAAAAATCAATATGAAATTGTCATGACATCATTTAACCCGATGCAGGCAGCGAGCATTGATCTTGAATATTTTTTGACACAACGTAAAGAATTTAATTTAGAAGAATGGCTCACGCTATTAACCCGGACAATGGGGTATAACGAACAAAAATATTCAACAAGGCAGAAATTACTAATTTTCACAAGACTGATACCTTTAATAGAACCCCGTGCCAATATAATAGAACTTGCTCCAAAGGGTACAGGAAAATCTTATATTTATAGTCAATTATCCCGTCATGCCTGGCTAATCAGTGGAGGGGTGGTAACACGAGCCCAATTATTTTACGACATGAACCGGCAGCAGGCCGGTATTATTTCAAACTTTGATGCTGTAATTCTGGATGAGATTCAAACAATAAAATTAAGCAATGAAGGTGAAATTGTCGGTGCATTGAAAGGTTACCTTGAGTCCGGTGAATTCAGAGTAATGGGTTTTCATGGTTCTTCCGATGCCGGTTTTGTTATTCTTGGCAACATTCCCATCATCGACGGTATGCCAAGAGATGAAAATTGTTTTAGTGAATTGCCAAAGTGGCTTAATGGGCATGATGCAACCGCTTTGCTTGATCGATTTCACGCACTGGTACCTGGCTGGGAGCTTCCCAGAATCCAATCTACATCATTGTGCAACTCATTCGCATTGAGAGCGGATTACTTTGGAGAAGTCTTGTATACCCTAAGAGCAAGCCAGGAACATATGGCATTTGTTAAAGATCATACAAAATCACTTGGTGATCTCAGGGATACCAGAGCTGTCCAGCTTTTGGCATGTGGCTACCTCAAATTGATTTTCCCAAATTTAAACCCCGTCTCTTTAACAGAATTCAATGAATTCTGTTTACAACCGGCAATAGATCTGAGGTCAAACATCCGACGACAAATGGCATATGTAGATCCAGAGTTTTCTCCCAACATTGCTGATATTCGACTTTGCGCTCTGTAAAGATAACTCCTCCTCCATACTGATCTTTAACACCATTTTTTTGAATATCCTGTTAAAACCCCCAAATAGCAGACACCAATTTGCTCTTGGCACTACCGGAACATTTCTGAAAATGACAGATTATCATGTGATCTCGCGGATTGTCGGCGGCAGAGCCACTATACACCGCCTGAAAAATTTTACCACAATTTCCCCGGCACTGACTGCAAATGGCAAAACGCTTGCCGCTCTCTTCAATGGTTACCCGTTGCAGGGATTTGAGATCCTGTTTATAGTGGCCGATTGCATGCGCAATACGCTAACTCGAACCCGGTGCTGTAGACGCCTTGACCTGTGCGGCTTAGGTGAATACAGCATAGTTGTTCAGGAGTTTTACTTATTGGAGCAACGCTGTGGCAGGACGCCGCTCACCGGGACTAACCTGCTTTCGCGCTCCCCCTTCATTAAGGATAATAAGTACTTGTTTTCTGTATTAAAACAAATAGCATGAATCGACCTTCTGTGTCACCCATGAAAATAATTCTGTCAACAAAAAAACAAAAAAATACTTCTTTAACACAAAAATGTTTTTATTGTTTAGCGTTTTTGGACAAGAGCCAATCATTATATTGATTTTACAGATTATTCCGGCTATAGTAGCTAAAATAACACCTGCCTGACCATCACCCTTGGATATTAACAAATGGAGGTGAATTTCTAAAACCGATGAAATCAATGGTTTTGAATAAAATCTGTAACCTTAATGACTGCAAAACCCCTTTAACTTTTATGGATCTGCCGGAACCCGTTCCCGGGCCGGGAGAGATATTAATTCAGGTAAAGGCCTGCGGCGTCTGCCATACGGAACTCGATGAAATCGAAGGCCGCACGCCTCCCCCGAATTTCCCTGTAGTGCCCGGCCATCAAGCCGTCGGACGTATTGCGGCCGTCGGGAACCAGGCAAAAAAGTTCAGCATAGGGGATCGGGTGGGCGTGGCCTGGATATTTTCAGCCTGCGGAAAATGCAAATTCTGTGTCAGCGGCCTTGAAAACCTGTGCCCGGAGTTTAAAGCCACGGGCCGGGATGCCAACGGCGGGTATGCCGAATTCATGACGGTGTCGGAAAAATTTGCGTACCGGATCCCGGAAACCTTTTCCGATGCCCAGGCAGCCCCCCTCTTGTGCGCCGGTGCCATAGGATTTCGCTCCCTGAAACTGACCGGCCTTAAAGACGGCGGCAACCTGGGACTGACCGGATTTGGCGCTTCCGCCCATCTGGTGCTTAAAATGGTTCGATACATGTACCCGGCTGCCAAAGTGTTTGTGTTTGCCAGAAATGAAAAGGAACGATCATTTGCTAAATCTCTAGGTGCGGTGTGGTCCGGTGATACGGAAGATCAGTCGCCGGAACTGCTGGATTGTGTTATCGACACCACCCCTGCATGGAAACCGGTTGTCGAGGCCTTGAAAAACCTTGACCGGGGCGGTCGCCTGGTCATCAATGCCATCCGCAAGGAAAGCACAGACAAAAATTACCTTCTAAACCTCGACTACCCCTCACATCTCTGGATGGAAAAAGAAATCAAAAGTGTTGCCAATGTGACCAGTGCAGATGTTTCCGAATTTATCCGTCTTGCAGCGGAAATAACTATAAAACCAGAAGTTCAGGAATATACATTAAGCGAGGCCAACCAGGCTCTTGTTGAACTCAAAGGCGGTAAGATAAGGGGTGCAAAAGTCCTTATGCTCAGCTAAAGGAGAAAACAATGAAAAAGAACGGCAAACATACTTTTCTAAAAATCCCTTCTGACTTTACAAGCAAAAACATCCGGTGCAGCGGAGAACTTTATCTGCCACAAGAAATTAAAAAACCGCCGTTGGTGATCATGGCCCATGGATTTGGCGCGGAAAGAGCATTTGGCCTGCCGGCCTATGCCGAAACGTTTGCTGCAAACGGTCTGGCGGTCTATCTGTTTGATTACCGATGCTTTGGCGAAAGTGGGGGCGAACCCAGAAACTATGTGGACCAGGGGCGTCATCTTCATGACTGGAAATCAGCCATCGAACATGTTCGGGCAATGACGGACATTAATACAAATAAAATAGCACTCTGGGGAAGTTCCTTCAGCGGGGGGCATGTGATCGTAACCGCAGCCAAAGACCATGACATTTCCGCCATTGTCGCCCAGGTGCCGTTTGTCGATGCCATTTCCACCACTTTCAAGCTCGGCTTTAAATTTCTCATGCAGGCCACCCCCCATGCCATCCGTGATCTTTCGCGAATCCTGACGTTCCGTTCTCCCCATTATGTCAAACTAATCAGCCAGCCCGAAGAATTTGCCATCATGAACACGCCGGAATCTTATCCCGGCTATTCTTCCATAATTCCTGAGGATTCCACATGGGAGAACAAATGCCCGGCCCGTATTCTTCTCCGCTTCGCTCTTTACCGTCCCATTGCAGCGGCTCATAAAATCCAGTGCCCGGCCCTGATCATGCTCGGAGAAAAAGATTCATTGATTGATGCAAAAACTGTGGAAAAGACGGCGGAAAAGATCCCAAAAGGAGAACTGGTTAAATACCCGTTCGGTCATTTTGATATCTATACCGGAAACGCGTTTAAAGAAGCAGTAAAACGGCAGACGGAATTTCTTCTTACACATTTAGAACCTGAATAAACAAAACATTTTATTTAAGGGGGATGACCATGGACGAAAAGATCTGGCATAAGTCTTACGCTACCGGAGTTTCACCGTCACTAACCTATGACAAAACAACCGTTTCCCGGGCATTGTCCCGATCGGCAAACAGTTTTCCAGACCATTCCGCCTTAAATTACATGGGCTGCACCATCTCCTATGACAAACTCGAATCCATGGTCAATTCCTTTGCCAGGGCGTTAACAGACATGGGAATAAAACCGGGTGACAAGGTAGCGGTCTGCCTTCCCAATATTCCCCAGGCAATCATTGCCAACTACGCCATTTTCAGGATCGGTGCGGTAACGGTTCTGTGCAACCCGCTATACACGGAACGTGAGCTGTCGTATCAGCTCAATGATTCTGATTCCAGGATAATCGTCACCCTGACCCTGCTGGTACCGCGTATTGAAAAAATTCAATCCCAGACAAAAATCGAAAAAATTATTGCCTGCCATATCCATTCCTATCTCCCGTTTCCCAAAAAACAGCTGTTTCCGTTTGTAAAAAAGGATATGTTTCGAAAAATCACGCAAACCGATAATGTAAAAATCTTCAAGGATCTTATTCGCAAACAGCCAGAGAACCCGGTTGAAGATCAGAGCCAATGGGAAGAAACCGGAGCACTTTTATATACCGGCGGTACCACCGGGGTCAGCAAGGGAGTTATGCTTACCCATTCGAACTTGAGCTGTAATGTGCAGCAGTTCATCTCCTGGTTTCCGGATTTTCAAAAAGG
Source organism: Deltaproteobacteria bacterium (assembly GCA_024280875.1). Lineage (GTDB taxonomy): Bacteria > Desulfobacterota > Desulfobacteria > Desulfobacterales > Desulfosalsimonadaceae > SURF-3. The sequence goes on from JAJRPH010000120.1 coordinate 5,710, forward strand.
CAAAGAAATCCTGGTGGGCAATTTTCCCGTGTTCCATTCCGCCGGATTTACGGCCATTCAGAACTTCTGCCTGTGGCAGGCCTATGAAATCATACTGGTGCCCCGGCCGGAACCGGCGATTAACATTGAAATTTTAAAAAAGTACAAACCCACATTTCTTCCCGGCGTACCCACCATTTTTGTGGGCCTTCTGGCGGAACCGGAGTTTCGAAAACTGGATTTTTCATCGGTTAAGGGATTTTTTTCCGGTGCCGCGCCTCTGGCCGCCGATACCATCAGGGATTTAAAAGAACTGACTGGTGCGGACATGTGTGAAGTATACGGATCTACGGAAAACTCCCCTATTGTTTCGGTCACGCCATGGGGCGGCAAAATAAAACCCGGCACGGTCGGCTGCCCGGTACCGGATACGGATGTCAAAATAGTAGACCTTGAATCCGGAGAAAAAGAAATGCCGACGGGTGAAACCGGTGAAATTATCATCAAGGGCCCCCAGATAATGAAAGGCTATTACAAAAAACCGGAAGAGACGGCCAACGTCCTTAAGGACGGCTGGTTTTATTCCGGCGATATTGGAAAATTCGACAAAGACGGGTATCTGACTATCGTAGACCGCAAAAAAGATATGATCATTGCCGGCGGCTACAATATCTATCCTGTGGAACTGGACAATGTCCTGTTTGACCACCCCAAAATTTTGGAAGCCTGCACCATCGGCATCCCGGATGAATACCGCGGAGAAACCGTTAAGGCGTTTATTGTCCCGAAAGAAGGTGAACCGCTCACCGAAGAAGATGTTATTGCCTATTGTAAAAAAAATATGGCTGCATACAAGGTTCCCAAAAAAATTGAATTTGTGGACGAACTTCCCAAAAGCGCTGTGGGTA
>JAJRPH010000121.1 GCA_024280875.1 Deltaproteobacteria bacterium
ATAGACGATATTACTTTTTTTGAGAAAAATCCCGCCAGTCAGCAAATTTTCATGTTTTAGGAACAGGCAGTTTTATTTTTCTCATTTTATTCATTCAATCCATTTTTCAAACATCCAGACACTTTTGGTCGTTTTGACAAACAAATGCTCCTGCGAAATTGTCACGAAAAGGATAGCCGATAAAGTCAGCCCTCTCCCATCTTCATTTGGTAGACAAAATTTCATCGGTTTAGCTCAATAACAATTGCAATCTTGCCATTGTCACCACCTATGCATTAAAAAAAATCGACAGAATCTTTTTTTAATGCGTACAATCACCTTAAAAATATGTCGATAAATTTTACACAACCAAAAATTTATCTTTATGTGTTAAATTTTTTTTAAAAAAAACAAGCATTTAAATTATTGGTATGAAATCTGCACTATTATTTGTATCCCCTTAACAGAAGTCTTATTTTATCAAATTATAAGGTGAAAAAATGCAAAAAAAAATTCTTGTTGGTTTTGTTTTATTCTTTTTTGTTGTTTTGACAGGACAGGTTAATGCGACGTTAATCAGATATGATGTCGCAGGTAATGTAGGTCTACATAATTTCACAAACAGTTTTGATAAACACGAAGTTGTAAACGGTTATATATCAATAGACGATACTGCTATCCTTAACCCAGATCTGGAGAATGAGTCCTACCAAATAACTGATTTTAATCTTATTTTTGGTGAATTTAAATATACATTTTATGGTAATTCAGGAAACCTACTTCGTACCGATGGTGATGAGTTTCTATCTCTTTATGGCAGTGGGGATTGGAACTGCTTTAAGTTTGACAAAAATGTAGATAATAGAGGTATTGGCTTACCTGACCATATGAATTGTGGAGAAGGGTGGGAGTATGGCCCTCAGTGCAACGTAATCCTTGATGATGGTTTTCAATTAGTTGATCAGGACTTTGATTTATATCGGACCTCACCAGTCCCGGAACCAGCCACAATGATCCTATTCAGTGCTGGCCTGCTTGGCATCGTCGGATTTAATCGAAAAAAATCATTTAAACGCCTGAACAGCTGATCAATTATCACCAGTAATAGTGCTTGAAAAATCTTTTTCAGTTTTTAAATTTCTTTACAATTCTGTATCCCAACATCGCCATGCTTGATGTCATGTCCTGATGGATACCAACCCTTTGAAGCAAAAAAGGGTTTGACTTCAAATCATTCCAATTATTTTGGGTGGTAACAGCCATACTATAGCCTGCATCTTTTACCATTTTTACAATCCGTCCATTATAACTACCATTTGGATAACAAAACGGAATAAAAGAGTTTTCGACTACACCTTCATCAACAAGTTTCTGCCTTGATTGCATTAATTCTTTTTTTACATCATTGCTATCAAGGGTTGCAAGCAAGTGATGACTGGCAGTATGTGATCCATATGATACCAAGCCTGATTCCCGCATTTCTCGTACCTCTTCCCATGAAAGGAATGATCTTCCCATTAGTTGTTGATAGGCGCCCCGTCTGTTCGACAGATTAATTAAAAGATCATCAATTTTATCATGGTGCAGGCCTTTTAACATTTCAATCGACTTTTCCAATTGGAATTCAAATGCCCCGCTCAGTCTCTCGATCTTATTTACGAAAGTATCAGCCTCCATATAACTTTGAATTTGATTTTTCCTCCTTTTTTTTTGCATTAATAAATGTGCTAACCGATCAGTCCAGAACCACTGATCCGTTCCAATGTATTCAGTTGGAAGAAAAACTGTTGCAGGTATTTCATACTCTTTCAGAACTGGAAACGCGTATTTATAAAAATCTTGCCATCCATCATCAAAAGTAAGCGCGCAGATTGGTTTATTATTAGTTCTCCCAATAATTTCCGTTAAATTAAAACACAAATCAAAAACCGTCACTACATGAAAACAATCCCGAAGAAATCGCAAATGCATTTTAAATGTATCTTGAGAGACATACATTCCAGGTTGAATACACTCATTTATTTCTGATTCAGACAAAACCCGATGATACATAAGAATCAAATACTTTTGGGAAGAATAGTTTTTTAACCTCCGATCAACTATTCCTGATCTAAAAACAATAGAAGATAAAATTTTTTTAAATACGATTGAAATGTTCACAATAATTCACTGCTGTCCCAAATCGTCTAAAATTTGATATCTAATATCAGAATCGTCTGGTTAGACTATACTTGGATCCCACATTATGTTATTAATAATTATCGTATGTTCTCAAAAAGTTCGTGGAACCCACATATCGAGATACTTTCTATAGATTCCCGCTTCGCGGGAATCTATAAGTTAAGGCCCAAAATTATTGAGAAGTCACTAATTATCCGTATAACAATTTAATAAGATAGAAGAATTCAGACTGTGGCATATGTTAACACAATATTTCATCAGCTTCTACCATTAATTGATAAACATGGTTTCCGCAAACTAGAAAAATACAATTTAAACCAAAACGCAAAAACAGAACCCTAAGCCGGAGGAATCAGTTTGTAATCATGATTTATGCGCGGATTAAACACTGAAAAAGCCTAAGAGATATCGTAAATAATTCAGCATTTCAATCAAGTTATTAGAAGCGATGTTTAAAAAATAATACACCAAAGGCTTGACTTTTGCCCCGATAAAACTTTTCCTGCTTATCCGGTTCGCTCAAGTTGACTAATTTACTACTAATTAGCTGATATTTTGTAAAATAATACTTCCACGATTGAAAGGCCTGGTATTTACGGCTTGTTGAACAATTTTATAAAATCGTTTACCGACGTATTTTGTATTTCTTCGATTAAATCGAAACGTGTATTCATCCAAATAACGCTGAAGATGATTTCTTTCGAGACGTCCATGATAGGTTCCAAGAAAAACTCTCTTGATCAGAGAGGCTACCATATGCACCCCTGGCAGAACGCTTTCCTTGTTATCGGTTTTTGCCTGGAAAATCTGTTGATGTATGTAGCCCTCCTTCTCAAGAGTGTTGTATCCCTTCCAACCATCGGTCACAACAGTACTCCCGGAAACGATATTGGATTTGATAAACGGCAAAAGCTCATCTCCCGAACAATTCTCGATTACCTGAAGCCTGATGCGGCCCAATTTTTTACCTCTTTTTTCAGCTGGCTACCACTACAACAAGCTTATGCTCAGCACCGCGGCCTCTTTTCCCGCTGTGCCGACCACCAATATAAACCTCGTCAACTTCGACCTCGCCGGAAAGTTTTTCCCGGTCATTGCGGATCGTACAACTTCGAAGCTTATGAAGCCACGTCCATGCGGTATCATAGCTGCCAAGTCCAAGAAGCGCCTTGAGAGCAAGTGCATTAATACCCGTTTTTCGTGTTGTAAACCACAGAATCAATTTCTTACGTGTACCGTGAAAAATTGTACCTGCAGTAAGAGAAAGATTGAATTCACAGTTTGTACAGATAAAAAGTTTTCGGTTACTCAACCAATAGTCATCATGTCCGCATCTGGTGCAGACAAAGCCATTGGGCCAGCGATTCTGAAAAAGATAATCATAGCAGGCTTGTTCATCCGAAAAGCGGTTATCAAATTCGATTTCATTTACATGGAAATTTTCTGTAATAATGAACTGTTTCATTATTGGCCTCCTTTAAATGGTTATTTGAGGCCAACATAACATCCCATGTGTGCGGATCTGGTCACACATGGCAAAAAAACTTAAAAGCCTTTAAATACGGGCTATAGCACGGAATCATAAGAGTAATATATTGAAATTATAACCATAATTTACCACTTGAGCGAAGTGGATAACCAGAAAACTTTTTTAAAAGGCAAAAGACCGAGAAAGGAGACACACCACAATGCGACTGCTTAAAAAACTCGCAGCACGCTTGCCCCACCGATGGCAGACTGAACTAAAACGCATTCACTTCGGAAGACAGATCAAGAAAGATAGTTTTGTAACAGATGAGCCTGAGTACAGGATACTCCACGACCTCATAAACCCTGGAGATTGGGTCATCGATATCGGAGCTAATATTGGACATTATACGAAACGATTTTCTGAATTAGTTGAAGCACACGGGCGTGTCATTGCTTTCGAGCCAGTGCCGACAACCTTTTCCTTACTGTCTGCAAACGTACAACTGTTTGCCCATCCAAACGTATCATTGATAAATGCTGCAGCTTCCGACAAGTTGGATGTTGTCAGTATGTCCATACCGAACTTCTCAACTGGGTTAACCAATTATTATGAGGCACATCTTTCATATGCTGCAGGCAGTAAATTATCAGTGCTTACTATGCCGCTCGATTCGCTCCGCATAGATCAGCACATCTCACTCGTCAAAATTGACGCCGAAGGCCACGAAGCGTTCGTTCTTGCCGGCATGCGGAAACTTATAAAGGCATCGCATCCTGTCCTTATTGTAGAGACTGGTTCCGAGAAGATAATCGCCGACCTAACGACATTGGGTTACGTTCCGAAGAAATTGCAAAACTCGCCGAATGTTCTATTCAAACCAAATGTATGAGGGAACAACCTTCTAATATTTGTGCATATCAGCATGCAATAATGCCCCACCAAGAGGCCAAATAAACATCGAATCAGCCCTACAGTTTAAAAAATACGCAAAAAGCTCGACTTTGGCCCCGACAAAACTTTATATATTCTTTATCGAGACAAAAAAAGCAGGAAATCCACAATGGACTTCCTGCTCGTAAAAGGTTATTGAATACAATAATATTTTTTTTTATTATCAATTAGGTGAAATTTGCAATCCAGATGGTGGTTGAAGGCTCCCAGGATCTGAAGATTGCCCGCCTTCAATCCAAGAAGGATCATCTTCAGAGGCATTTTTCATTTCTTGGGCGTTAAGACCCAATACTCCGTCAACCCAAGCATCATCTTTCGGATTCACAGCACCTATATAAGACGGCAATGTTATGCCAGAAAGATATGGGTGATTGCCTCCTATGCCGCCATCTTCAATAGTTTTAGTGCCATCTACCAAAAAAGATCCGACACATTTAAAACTTTCGCCGGCAGGGTGAAGTCCATTGTCCTGGCTTGTATAGAGAACAGATGAATATCCTTTGCTCTTATAGCCAACTGCGGAATAATCATTAGTGTCGTCACCTACATCGATAATTTCGTCAGTCGATGAACGACCATAAAACAAATTATTCTCTACGTGCACTGAACTCATATCAATATCATTTTCTGTCCAAGAACTATATGTAAATAAAATATTTAAATCATTTCGGCCATTAAATTCACTCCCAGCATTTTCTATAATGTTATTATAAAAATAAAAATAAGGTCGGCCTTTATGTTCACTTGGAATCGCATAATTTGAATTGTCATTTGTTCCGCCATTATTCCCATCATGATAAATTCCAACTTTAATATTTTTTATCAGATTATTGTATACCGTAGCATAAAAAGGTTCACGATCATCTTCAGAAATACCCTGAATCATAAACTGCGTATTATTTCCTTCAGTATCTATCATAATATTATTATAAATCTGAATGAAATCTTGGGCTATAAAAATCGGGCGCAAACCTTGATTAATAAATATATTATGATGTATTTTATCCCCAGATGCTTTATTGCTCATATCTTCTCCGGTATGATCGTCTACACAAAGATACTGCATATTTTTGTAATGTATACTTTCAGAAGAACCTTCAAACAGATTATAGCGTACTTCATTGTCTCGCGCTGCCCTATTCGTGACATTTAATGGATTTTCGACATAGTCAGAAAAAAAGTTTATATGAGAACAATTAGGATTATCAGTTGCACCATTGTCCTTAAAATAACAATATTCTATAAGTATATTTTGACCAGCAGTTTGTTCCTGACGCAAATTGATTCCACCATTGACATATTGACCCGTCCCCAGATTATCATGAATATACATATATCTAAAAATAAGATGGTCAGCCGCATCAAGATCAAACGCAGTCCCCTTTACAGATAAAGTATTCACCCCACCGCCAGTAACTTCAAACCTTTCAAATTTCCAGTATCTTAAATTAGTACTCCCATCATATTCAAACATGTGATCACTTGCAGCATGTTGTCCATCTATTATCGCCCATTCAGACGGATAAGATGTAAGTGTTATCCATGCAGAACTTGTTCCTGATTCGATTCCATTCATGGTAAGAAATTCGTTATAAGTTCCGCCTCTCATGTATATTGTATCTCCAGCTTGAACTGCACTTATGGCTCCTTGTAGTGTAGTGTAAGCATCCCCATCGGAACCGCTGCTATTCCTATTATCAATAGAATATTTGCCATCTGTTATATTTTGGCTGAGTGTCTGATCAACATAGATATCTGCTGCAAAACCAGCACTCCCTATTAATGAAAAAGTCAAAATGAAAAATATTATTTTGAATTTGTAAAACATGATGTCCACCCCTATTTTGATTTAACATATAAAAATTATCGTTTAAATTGGTTTATAGTTAGCGACTGTGCAGCAGGCAATTAGCTGAATATTTTGGACTCTATGTAATTTTTTGCCTTTTGCCTGCTGCAATAACCGCATTGAAAAATATCCTTATAAAAATTTTTCACCGCCCGTCCTACTGAACAGGGCTGAACGCCATATACCCGACAACCTCAGTGGTATGGTTCACCTCAGTATTTTTAGACTGTTCCTCATCAATCTGAACTTCTATACCATCGGAATTTTTGTTTTGCCAACGAACATCTGCCGTATCCCCCCCGTCTTTGGTCTGCATGTCAGCCATAAAAACTGGAGCGCTCGTAAATGATGGATAGAAAGGAATAGAATATAAATTGTGAGTCACTTCATTAAATGTGCTGTCTACGATATAATCCATTCCATTTACTGTTCCGGATGAGGGTTCCCATGCAATATAAGAAATTGTTTCATTGACAAAATGTTCCTTCATGGTGCTTTCCTGCTCCTGAAGAAAAAATACAAACCCTTCAGGTGATATTCTAAATACCCTGCCCGTTACCGCATCCACTTCATTTTCAGTCGTTACACCGGATACCACTATTGGAATTTGATTGAACAACTGGTTAAATGTTACCCTTTTCCAGCGTTTTGCTTCAAAAAAGCCGGCTGCAACCTGAATTCCATTTGGCAACTCATGCGTGCCTTTTTCCATTACCATGTAGCTCACCGTCTCAAAATCATGCAACCCATCCAGATAATCCCATTCCTGGATTCTGACTTCAAAGCCTGTTGACGTCACATTCTTTACACGGACCACAGCAGGGTCGTCATCATCCAAACTTGCCGATTTAGCGACGACTACTGGATCTGTATATGTTCCATTGAAGGTTACATAGAACCACTCATTGTTCACATCCACTTCACCGATTTCCATGGCAATATCTAACGTATCAACAGGGATGCATTCTAAATCACTTCCATTACAATCCTGATCAATTCCATCTCCGCAAATTTCAATGGCTCCTGGGTAGATTGTTGCATCAGTGTCATTGCAATCCCCATCATTTACTGTATACCCGTCTCCATCATTGTCCATGTCTTCCGGGCAAATCAAGTCACTTCCATTACAATCCTGATCAATTCCATCTCCGCAAATTTCAGTAGCACCAGGATGAATCGAAGAATCACTGTCATTACAGTCGCCCTGGTTTTCAGTGTATCCGTCTCCATCGTTATCAATGTCTTCAGGGCACGTCAGGTCACTGCCATTACAATCCTGGTCAATTCCATCTCCACAGATTTCCACAGCTCCCGGATGGATTGAAGCATCGCTGTCATTGCAGTCGCCTGTGTTTTCAGTATACCCATCACCGTCGTTATCAATATCTTCAGGGCATGTCAGATCACTGCCGTTGCAGTCCTGGTCAATCCCGTCTCCGCAGATTTCAGTAGCACCAGGATGAATCGAAGAATCACTGTCATTACAGTCGCCCTGGTTTTCAGTGTATCCGTCTCCATCGTTGTCAATGTCTTCCGGACATACCAGATCACTTCCATTACAGTCCTGGTCTATTCCGTCTCCGCAGATTTCAGTGGCCCCAGGATGGATTGAAGAATCATTGTCATTGCAGTCACCTTCATTTTCCGTGTAGCCGTCCCCGTCATTATCGATATCTTCAGGACATGTCAGATCACTGCCATTACAGTCCTGATCGATTCCATCTCCACAAATTTCTGCTGCGCCAGGATGGATTGAAACGTCGTTGTCGTTACAGTCACCTTCATTTACAGTATAACCGTCGCCATCATTATCGATGTCTTCAGGGCATACCAAATCACTGCCGTTACAATCCTGATCAATTCCATCTCCGCAGACCTCAATGGCCCCGGGGTAGATTGTCGCATCACTGTCGTTACAATCACCTTGATTTTCTGTGTAGCCGTCGCCGTCTGCATCAACATCAGAAGAAGAGTTAACGGTATATATAACTTCAAGTCTTGGCCGCTGGGCAGCATCAATTGCTTCACTAGCTGCAAAAATGCGGTAGCTGTCTGAGCCGGCCACAGAATCTGAATTCAGGAGGAGTCCATAATTCGTATTAGAATCACTTGCCCAATCCTGCACCATGACCGTCACATTCCAATTCTTATATCCAAGGCTCTGATCCAGGCTGTTTACATCTTCAGCCTGAGCAATGTCGGCCTGAGCCAGGGGAATGCTGTTGTAACAGACATTATTGGCTGTCCAACCGTTTACGCCATCGTAAGTATAGCCGGTCGCAAGATACACATCCGGATTATGGTTGATGATTTTGTGTACTGCCACATCGTAACTCGCATCACCTCCTGCCGCAGTTTGATAGAGCGAAAGAGTTGCGCTCTGAATCTGTGCCCCTGCCGGGAGCTGTGACAGATCGAACTGGATCAGGACCGTATTGGCGGGCATGTTTTCCGGCCAGGTATATGTGTTCAGATCTTCACTGGTATAATTCACATCTTCATTAAGGTTGATGTAGGTGTCTTGCACAGTTCCGGGGTAATCTGCATCCAGCGTATCGCCAAACACCAATGTCTGAGCATCACTTGAAGATCCGACAAAGTAATTGATTGTTTCAGAAAAATCGCTTTCATTGCCGGCTGCGTCAAAGCTTGTTGCGGCAAATGAATATTCAAATCCAGTTTCCAGATCTGCAAAAGTATAACTGGTCGTATCTACGGAATAAATTGTCTCGTACGGTGTAGTCTTGAAATCTGTCCCGGATTTTCCACAGTATAAGTTATAGCCAGTTACCCGGCTATCATCCGGTTTTGTCCAGGAAAGGGTTACACCGTCAATTGATATACAAATCAGGTCACTGCCATTGCAGTCCTGATCGACCCCATCACCACAAATTTCAATGGCACCGGGAAAAATTGTTGCATCATTGTCGTTACAATCACCTTCGTTTGACGTATACCCGTCTCCATCAGCATCAATATCTTCCGGACATACCAGGTCACTGCCGTCACAATCCTGGTCGATTCCATCTCCACATATTTCAATGGCTCCCGGATGGATTGAAGGGTCGCTGTCGTTGCAGTCACCCTGATTTTCTGTATAGCCGTCTCCATCATTATCGATATCTTCAGGACATGTCAGGTCACTGCCATTGCAGTCCTGATCAATCCCGTCTCCACAGATCTCCACAGCACCAGGGTGGATTGAAGCGTCGCTGTCATTGCAGTCTCCCTGATTTTCTGTGTACCCGTCTCCATCGTTATCGATATCTTCCGGGCATACCAAATCACTGCCGTTACAATCCTGATCGATTCCATCTCCACAAATTTCCACGGCTCCCGGATGGATTGAGGCATCGTTATCATTGCAGTCGCCTTCATTTTCCGTGTATCCATCTCCATCATTATCGATGTCTTCCGGGCATGTCAGATCACTGCCATTACAATCCTGATCAATTCCGTCTCCGCAGACTTCCACGGCTCCCGGATGGATTGAGGCATCGTTATCATTGCAGTCGCCTTCATTTTCCGTGTATCCATCTCCATCATTATCGATATCTTCAGGACATGTCAGGTCGCTGCCGTTGCAGTCCTGGTCGATTCCGTCTCCACAAATTTCAATGGCACCCGGGTGAATTGAAGAATCACTATCATTACAGTCTCCCTGATTCTCTGTATAACCATCTCCATCATTATCGATGTCTTCCGGGCATGTCAGATCACTGCCATTACAATCCTGATCAATTCCGTCTCCGCAGATCTCTACTGCACCCGGATGAATGGAGGCGTCACCGTCATTGCAATCGCCTTCATTTACAGTATAGCCGTCGCCATCCGCATCAATATCAGAAGAAGAATCGGTGGTGTATGTTACTTCAAGTCTTGGCCGCTGGGCGGCATCAATCGCTTCGCTGGCTGCAAAAAAGCGATAGCTGTCTGATCCGGCCACGGTGTCTGAATTCAGCATGAGCCCGTGATTAGTATTTTCATCATTTACCCATTGATGGACCATGGCTGTCACATCCCAGTTCTTATACCCGGGATTCAGATCCAAACTGTTCACATCTTCAGCCGGTGCAATATCTGCCTGTGCCAATGGAATACTGTTGTAACAGGCATTATTGGCTGTCCAGTCGCTTACTCCGTCACAGGTGTAGCCATTTGCCTGGTTCAGATCAGGCTGGTGATTGATGATTTTATGGACTGAAACATCATAATCCGCATCACCTCCTGCCGCTGTTTGATAGAGCGAAAGAGTTGCGCTCTGAATCTGTGCCCCTGCCGGGAGCTGTGACAGATCAAACTGAAACAAAACCGCATTGGCCGGCATATTTTCCGGCCAAGTATAAGTATTTAACTGCTCATTGAAAATATTCACATCTTCATTTAAATTAATGAAGGTATCTGTCATTGTACCGGGATAGTCCGCATTCGGCGTATCACCGAAAACCAATGTCCGGGCCTCACTTGAAGCACCGACAACATAATTGATTGTTTCGGAGAAATCACTTTCATTGCCGTCAGCATCAAAACTGGTGGCGGCAAACGAATATTCAACACCATTTTCCAGGCCGGTAAATGTATAGCTGGTTGTATCCGCCGTGTCGATAGTGGTATAAGGTGTTGTTTTAAATTCCGTTCCTGATACACCACAGTAGATGTTATACCCGATTACACGGATATCATCCGGTTTTGTCCAAGAAAGGGTTACCCCCTCCACAGTGATACACATCAGATCACTGCCATTACAATCCTGGTCGATCCCGTCTCCGCAGATTTCAATGGCGCCGGGAAAAATTGTTGTGTCATTGTCGTTACAGTCCCCATCATTTTCCGTATACCCGTCACCGTCATCATCAACGTCTGAAGGATCAGGTGTACATGCGAGGTCACTGCCGTTACAGTCCTGGTCAATGCCGTCTCCACAAATCTCAGTAGCGCCGGGATGGATTGAGATATCACTGTCGTTGCAGTCGCCCTGGTTCTCGGTATATCCATCGCCGTCATCATCAATATCTTCAGGACACGTCAAATCGCTGCCGTTGCAATCCTGATCAATTCCATCTCCGCAGATTTCGATCGCTCCGGGATGGATTGAGGCATCATTGTCGTTGCAATCACCATCGCTTACAGCATAACCATCCCCATCAATATCACTTGGAGAGGTTACAAGATAATTAATTGTTTCTGAAAAGTCACTTTCATTGCTATCAGAATCAAAACTTGTAGCGACAAAATCATATGTTTGCCCCTCTTCAAGATTCGAAATGAGGCAACTGGTCTGATCTGCTGAGTTAATCGTCTGAACAGGAGTAGTTTTGAAATCAGTTCCGGATATTCCGCAGTAGATATTGTAACCAATAACCCGACTGTCAGCAGGTTTATCCCAGGAAAGAGTCACATCAGCAGCATGAACTGCAGGTATAAAAAATATAACCATCAAAGAGAGGACGGTCAATATAATTGATAAATGTTTGTTGGTTTGGTGGTACATTTTGCATCTCCTTAAATTTTATTTCCAGCCGTGCAGGAAACAGCATTCAAGGAGATACTGAATCCGCCCGGCAAGCCCGCTGCCCTATCGAAATAAGAAGTTCGGGTCGGTGCCTTTGCGTGCCACCCTTTCGGATGGTTTGCCTTTTTCAAGCGGTTTTGATATTTTTTATCTTTTGCTATTCAAGTAAAATTTTTTGCTTTTTCTTTTTAAAACACATTAATTTTTCCCCCCTTTATTTTTTCATTCTAATGAATCGATTTGTGACTTTAATTAATTATGATGCAAACCTCATGCCATTTCTTCCCTAACCGTTCCGAAGGAAATAACAACCATAATTATTTAATCCGTTACTTAATCGGAATTAGTGTTTAATCAAGTATATATGGTCTGACTTACAATATTCATACTGCCATTCTTATATCAATTCAAATATCAGATAAATAAATCTATATATTTGACAGGTTATAAAAAAATACATTTTTTAAAAAAAATTCCGTGATATAAGACATCAAAAAAAGGAGGCCTAAAAGTCTTTATTTTCTAGTATAATTCCATGCACAACTGTATACATATACACAACATTCTATGATGTTAAAATGATATGAAAAATCTTGAATTCGCTTATTAAATAGCCAGCCCTGGGTTGCCAACGCACGTTGGCAACATCCGAATCGTTGTTCGTCTGCATATCTATTATACAAACAGGGGTACTTATAAACAGATGGATAGAAAGGGATAAAATATAAATGATGAATCACGCTGCCGGCATTCGTGATATTCCAGAACAGAGTGTTACTGCCGCCGGTTGTATATTGGCCGGACTGGTCTAAAAACTTATAACCGGCTTATCGTTGGCGGTCACTACCACGTCTTGGGTAGTACTCAATGCAACCGTTTTGTTCGCGTGTACCGTATAGGTTATTGGGTGGGGGAGAAAATCCTGGAGCCCATATCACTTAAACCGGGGCGAAGAGCTATCCGGAGAAATCCATATTGTCGTATTTTTTATTTATGGCTGTGATGGTATAAAAGATGCTAAATAGGCTTCTATCTCTTCAGCTGAAGTCCGTGTTGCCCCTGATGCCATCGCGCCATCGATCCACATCGATCCGCCTGAGGGGAAGCCCAAAAGATAACGGATAACCAGGATCCCGTCTGTCAAGGCTCTTACTTCACCATTCCCGTCAATATCCAGAAA
>JAJRPH010000122.1 GCA_024280875.1 Deltaproteobacteria bacterium
AATCAAGCCGAAATCAAATGGATTGTCAACAACAGGCGTGAAAAAATCAAGTGTTTGAATCAGCGCCGTATCGTCGGAAATTTTATAAACTCCGGCATCATCAGATGTTTCAAACCCAACAAGCAAATTCGGGTCGGGTTTAACTTTCAGTGATGAAACAATTCTGTCCAGGACCCCCGGACTCAACTTGGCCGCTCAACCTGAAGCACGCACTTTTTGCGTTAATTCATATTTTTCAATTATATTGTCAGACATTTATCTTTTCTTTAAAATAATGATGTTCTCGTAAAAAGTACCCGGATGGCTAAGTTAAAAGTTTCATATACAAGGCGTAGTGATTTTTCAGACAAGAAATAATACAGATAGTCTCTTGATTGACTGAAAAATCACTACAACGCAGTAAATGGGACTTTTAACGACGCCATCAAAAAATAAGTTTTTTTGCGTCAAAAACCGGCCCGTCAATGCAGACGTGCTGGTATTTTCCCGTGGTTTCAGTTTTATTGACCGCACAGCCGAGACACGCGCCAAGCCCGCAAGCCATGATAGTTTCAATGGAGAGTTCGCACGGCACTTTGTTTTTATTCGCAATATCCGCAACCGCACGGAGCATCGGCATAGGGCCGCATGCATAGATCATGTCCGGATGGGTTGTAGTGATCCATTTTTCAAGCGGCCTGGTAACCAGACCTTTTTCGCCTTCCGAGCCGTCGTCTGTCGTTATCTGAATTGTCAGGGCAAACGATTTAAAAATTGATTTGCGCAGAATGTCATCGGACGTTCTGCCCCCAAGAAAGGCAAAGGACTCGGATAAACAAACGCTGTTTTCAGAGATGGCGTCTGCCAGGAAAACCAGGGGGGCAATGCCGATACCGCCGCCGACAAACGCGACTTTTTGAAATTTTTCAGAAATTGTAAACCCGTTTCCAATGGGTCCTAAAAGATCTATCGGATCTCCGGGGGCAGTCCGGGTCAGTTTTTCAGTAAACCCGCCGACAACTTTATACAAAATTTCAATGCCGATAATTTGTCCCTTTTCTTTAATCAGGCGATGGATGGAAAATGGCCGGCGCAGCAGGGGAGTCATGTTTCCGGGAAGGTGAAGAGTAACAAACTGGCCGGGATGGGCATTTTCGTAAACAGTGCTACAGGCCAGGCCTATCCGAAAATAGGAGCTGTTTTCCGGTCTGTTCCAGATTACTTCCGTGATTTCCTGATGTTTTTGAACAAATGATTTCATATCAAAATTAATTTAATATATTTGACTTGCTATTTCAAGCCGATAACGGAAACAAATCTCCCGGTTTGATTTTTTTTGCGAAAAGAAAAAAACAAATGGCTGTTACATTTTGTACAAATGTTTGATATCTCAATATCTTGAGGTAAAAGTCCGGCATTTACCAGTTGATGCCAACTGATTTTCCAGAAATCAAAATAATCGGACGCGTTTTTATAGCACCAGTATGCTTCGGGGATTTCCTGATGATAATGAATAAATTCAGCACAGCATGGCCCAAGAGACGGTGAGATGCCGGCATAAATATTTTCCGGCCTGCACCCGAATTCGTTTTTCATGGCTTCAACACATGCGCCAAGGATGTTTTTAATACTGCCGCGCCATCCTGAATGTACGTTGGCCACCACTTTATTTTGAGGATCGAACAAAAGTATTCCCTGGCAGTCCGCCAGCTGGATGGCAAGGGATTTGCCTGGAATATCCGTGATCATGGCATCTCCTGACAGGGGAGGGGCATCGGCTTCTGATGAACGCTTCTCATTATCCTTTTTAAAAATCAGAATGCCGGTTTCATGGACTTGATTTGAAAAAACAAGTTCCCGTGTGTCCATGCACCGGGCAATGGTTTTTCTATTATTTACAACCGACTTTTTTTTGTCGCCAACAGAAAGTCCCACGTTAAGGCTATTAGAGTTACCTGAGCTGATTCCATTGTTGCGAGTAAATATCCCATGACGGATATCATCAAAAGTACTTAACTTTGAAAATGTTAAAAATTGAAGATTGTTTTTATTGTTGAATATCATGGTTTATAAGCGGAAGGCATCCGTCCCTTTAAGCAGTCAAAACGGTTACGGTTATGATCGATCTCATTAAAGTCTATTTGCGCTGTGATTCCATCCGGTTGATCAATAATACAGGCGAGAACGGTTCCGTCCGGAGATATAATCTGGGAATGGCCGTTAAATACCAGATCGTCTTCTTTCCCCACACGGTTTGATGCGGCAATAAATATCTGATTTTCAATGGCGCGCGCCTGCAAAAGGGTATTCCAGTGGGCAATTCGACTTTCCGGCCATTGGGCGGACACAATGACCATTCGGGCGCCTTGGAGCGCCAAAGATCGGCACAGTTCGGGAAAGCGAAGATCATAGCAGACCATCAGGCCGATCGGGCCGGATGATGTGTCGCATACAACCGCATGGTTGCCGGCAGTAAACGCCTTGTCTTCACCAATAAATGAAAACAGGTGTATTTTTCGGTATTGCCCGGCAACGGTCCCGTCTTTGTCAATCACCATCATGGTATTGTATAGACGATCGCCGGATTTTTCAGGCAGGGAACCGGCGATGATCATCCGGTGTTTTTGGGCCAGCTTGCTGAGGGCCTCAATGAGTTGAGGCGTTTTTTCGGCATGCGCGTGTATCATCGACGGGTAGTCAAAGCCGCAGGACCACAGTTCCGGAAGCACAATGAGGTGAGCCCCTTTTTCGCCCAAACGATGAATGCCGTTGATAACGGACGTCAGGTTCGCGTCAATATCTCCGGTTTTTACATTAAACTGGAGAATTCCCGCAATAATGGATTCTGGGTTATTCGTCATAAGTCGGCCTTTATCAGGAACTCGCCCTGGCCAGCGTCAACACACTGACGGTTTCGGCACCGCTTGCAATCAATGTTTTAGCACATTCAGCGGAAGTGGAGCCGGTGGTATACACGTCATCAATTAAGAGTACGTGCTTGCCGGTAATTTTAGATTTATCAGTAACGACAAATGCGCCTTTTACGTTTTCTTTTCTTTTTTCTCTGCCCAACCCGGTCTGGGACACTGTTTTCCGTTTCCGGATTAGATTTTTACAGTCAAAATCAATGGAGCGGTTCTCTTGGAATTTTTTGATCAGAAACGGCCATTCATTGATTAGCATGACCGCCTGGTTAAATCCCCTTTGTTTTAATCGGGAAATATGAAGCGGAATCGGTATAATATAATCAACCGTGCGGATATCATAATATTTCATAAATGATGAAAAAAGCAACCTCCCGAGAGGTCGGGCCAGATGAACTTTATTTTTGTATTTCAATGCATGAATGTTTGATTTCAAAGTCCCGCAATAAATGGCTGCAGAACGAATCTTGCGGCAGACGGGTTTGCTCTGAATACAGTTGCCGCATTCATGGTCCGCACAGGATTTGCTTTCAAACATCCGGCCGCATTTCGTGCAGAACGGAGAGTGGACCGGAGAAAAATCCGTTAAGCACGTCGGACAGAGAAAAGGCGTCATGACCCGATAAAATATGGTTTCTATCGGGTCCTGCGCAATTAGATAAAAAGATGTCTTTCCTGTCGTTTTGTCCTGATTCGGATGAAAAAACTGTCCGCATGCAAGACATTTTGAAGGGAAAATCGAGCATTTAAACGTCTGAAGTATTCGTCTGAACATTCCGCCTTTAACGAAGCCGTCAATTTTGATGAAACCGTAAAAAGTCAAATTTCGATGGCAAAGAAAAAAGCTCCACCAATCTCATAAAAATTGGCAAGGCGCGCAAATCCTGAGTGATGATTCGTACTTGGCGTACTTTGAAGAAACGAAGGATGCAGCGCAACACAGAATTTGGACTTTTTACGAAGCAATCAATTTTAAACGTTTCCGGTTTTACATATTAGCAACCATCGCATCACCAAATGAGGAGCAGGAAATTTCAGTTGCATCGTCAATCTGGCGGGCCAGATCATAGGTAACGGTTTTGGCCTCAATGGTTTTCTGAAGACTTTTACGGATAATATACGCTGCTTCTTTCCACCCAAGATAGTCCAGCATCATGGCGCCGGATAGAATCAGGGAACTCGGATTAACTTTATCAAGACCCGCATATTTTGGCGCGGTGCCGTGGGTTGCTTCAAATACCGCGCAATTCTCGCCGATATTCGCCCCTGGCGCCATACCCAGACCGCCTACCTGAGCGGCGAGCGCATCGGAAATATAATCTCCGTTTAAATTTGGGGTGGCGATCACGTCAAACTCTTCCGGCCTGAGCAGGATCTGCTGGAACAACATGTCCGCGATGCGGTCTTTGATTAAAATTTTACCTTTAGGGAGTTTGCCGTCATGAGATTTATAGAGTTCATCCTCGGTAACGGTGACATCACCGAATTTCTCTTTGGCAACTTCATATCCCCACTTGTTAAAAGCACCTTCCGTGAATTTCATGATATTACCTTTGTGCATCAGAGTCACACTGGTGTATCCATTGTCAATGGCATGGGAAATCGCACTGGCAACCAGGCGTTTAGAATTTTTAGCGCTTATCGGTTTGATACCGATTCCGGATTTTTCTGCAATGGTTGCCCCCATTTTATCTCTCAGAAAACAGATAACCTCTTTGGCTTCATCGCTTTGGCATTCCCATTCAATCCCGGCATACACATCCTCCGTGTTTTCCCTAAATACTACCATGTCGATTTTTTCCGGATGCTTCATTGGGCTGGGTACTGAATCAATATACTTGACCGGCCGGACGCAGGCAAAAAGGTCCAGTCTCTGGCGCATGGTGACATTGAGGCTTCGCATTCCTTCCCCGATCGGTGTGGTTAACGGCCCCTTAATGGCCACCATATGTTGGGTAATAGTGTCTAACGCTTGCTGAGAAAGCCATTCTCCTGTTTTTTCAAACCCTTTTTCGCCAACATATAATTCCAGCCAGTTAATTTTTTTTGTTCCTTTATATGCCGCAGCAATTGCCCCATCAATAACCGTCCGGGTTGCCCGCCATATATCCGGACCAGTGCCGTCGCCTTCAATAAACGGAATGGTTGCAATATCCGGAACATTTAATGATCCGTCGTTATTTTTGGTAATGATGCCTGGATTTTTCATATATTATTGCCCTTTCTTATGTATCAGATTGTTTTCTTAGACGAATTTCGTTGTCTGTATGCCTCGTAAATGGCTATGGCACCGGCCACCGATGCATTCAGCGAGTTGACCGGACCGTTTTGCGGTATAAAACTTAAAAAATCACAGTGTTTTTGTACCAGCGGACGGATGCCGCTTTCTTCGCCGCCAACGACCATAGCGATATTTCCGGTAAAATCGTTTTCATATATCGATCTATCGCCCTCTTTGTCAAGTCCGATGATCCATAAGCCGGTTTTTTTTAACTCCTTGATGGCATTGACCATGTTGACAACCGTGGCCAGCCGGACATGCTCAAGTGCACCGGCAGATGATTTTGAAACAGTGGGAGACGGTTCTGCCGATCGGTCTTTTGGGATAATCACACCGGATAATTCCGCGCATAAAGCCGTCCGTATCAATGCGCCGAGATTATGGGGATCAACAATATTGTCTATCAGCAGAAAAAAATTAGACGTGACGGAAGAAATATTGTCGCTGATTAAATCAGAAAGGTCAAGAAGCGGGTAG
>JAJRPH010000123.1 GCA_024280875.1 Deltaproteobacteria bacterium
GCTGCTGTGCAGGCTGGGGTATGCCACTGCAGCGCAGTCAGCAGTAATCAGCAGGTCCGCATTTTTCAGAAAAGGCGCTTGCTGCGGAATCAGGCGGATCTGGACCGGCCAGTTGGATAGTGCTGACGACTGATTTGATGTAATCTTAACCCCATCATCATTGCACTTAATGGTGTTGGCCGGGGATAATGTCTGTATGTGCTGTGACGCACAACCGTAGGCCATGGCAGGTTCTTCGGTGTTTTCGGCATCTTTTTCGGCGGTTTTTGTCAGATGTTTTTCAACCGCTTCTTCATCAAATTCGTCCGCATCCCGTTCGATTATTTTCAGGGCGCCGGTGGGGCAATCTCCCATGCATGCTCCCAGGCCGTCGCATAAATTATCGGCAACAATACGGGCTTTTCCGTTAATAATCTGGATTGCCCCTTCTGCGCATGACGGGACACATTGGCCGCAGCCGTCGCAGAGTTCATCGTCTATTTCAATTATTTTACGCATTGTTTTCATATTTTTTCTCCTGATATTTTTCTTATATTTTTAATTGAGTAAATGCTCTTCAGCGGTTTTTTTTCCGTTTTCCGTGAGAAAAGAAGAGTTAATTATTTTTTGAATTTTATCCGGTTTAGCAGGTTTGTCTTTATGATTGTCTTCAATATTGGCAATCAGATCCGCATCATAGAGAACCTTGAAGTTAAGGGTTTCTTCTTCTCTCGGATGATGGTGGTGACCGATAATATCGCATACTTCTTCAATAAGAACTTCGTTAGCACCCAGGCCCTCCATGATGGATCTGGCAATGGGAGGCCCTTCCTGTTCCTGGTAAACAGCAGCAGTTGACTGGTGTTTTCTTTCAGCTTCATGGATTCCAATGTCATGGAGATAGGCGGATGCCAGAATGACTGCCATGTTCCCGCCTTCCGCAATACCGATTCTTTGCGCATACCGTGCAACACGGGATGCATGGCCGATACGTTTAAAATCCTGTTTAAAATATTTTTTCATTTCAATGGCAATTCGGTCTTTAAGCAGGTCGTCCCGTTGCGCCAGAATTTCCGGCGGCAGGGTGCCGATGCACTGATCTGCAAATTTGCAATAGGCAGCACATCCGAAATCAAGTTTTGGGTTGGCAAAACGATGACCGCAATGGCCGCATTTCCGGGTGGTATCATCTTTAAAAAATTCCACTTTTTCCCCGCATTCTGGGCACTTTGCCTCAAATATGGAACCGGGTTTCCAGTATCTGCTGTCTTGTCCGGGACATTTCATTGTTAGCCCTCCATTCGGAACTTTATTATTTTAAGCGGTTAAGGCTCTGTGTTTGATCTTTAGCAATTTGTATAGTAACACAGCCTTGTCCCAATCTCGTTATTTTGGATTGTAATCTAATATAACCACCAATTCGGTGAATTAAAGTAATAATATGAATTTTAGTTTTTATTGGAACTTAAATCTATTTGTTTTCATTAATTGCCGGATCGCGTTATCCGTATTTTTTGATTTTCACCATACAGTTTAAATTTTGAGGCTGCATTGACTTATGTCAAAAAAAATAAAAAAGAGTAAATTTTATTAAAAATGAAAAAATATTTTAAGCTGATTTCGGAAACCGTCCTGTTTGACGGGCTGCCGGATCACCACATTGATGAATTATTGAAAATTGCGCGTGAAAAAGATTTTGTCAAAGGTGCGCTGATTTTTTCTGAAGGGGATGACGGAGATGGCTTTTATATTAATGTTGAAGGTCTGGTCAAAATTTTTAAACTCTCAGCCGAAGGTAAAGAACAGATACTGCATATTTTCGGGCCGGGAGAGCCGTATGGGGAAGTACCGGTGTTCTCCGGGAAAACATTTCCAGCCTATGCCGAAACGATCAGCAAATGCCAGGCACTGTTTTTTCCGCGTAAAGCCATTGTGGATCTGATCACGGAAAATCCCTCCATTGCCCTGAACATGCTTGCAGTCTTGTCATTAAGATTGCGACAGTTTACCGTGCAGGTGGAAAACCTGTCCTTAAAAGAAGTTCCCGGCAGGCTTGCGGCCCATCTGCTCATGCTATCCATAGAAAACGATAAAAGAGATACCATTTACTTGAATATTTCAAAATCTCATCTTGCCAGCCTGCTCGGGACAATTCCCGAGACGTTATCAAGAATTTTAAGTAAAATGGCCGGCCAGAATTTAATTGATGTTCAGGGCAGAAAGATTAAACTGTTGGATATCGGAGGCCTTGAGGTTCTTGCCCAGACGGGAAAGATCGTGGATATTGAAAAATTATGAATTTTTCAATGAAGATTTTGACAAATTAATGATAGTTGACTAAATTTAAACGACTATGCCGGAAAAAAAATTTAAGCAAATATTGACTAATGAAAAGAACCTGATACGGATTCTTGATAATTTAAAAGAGGGTATTATTGCCCATGATTTAAATCGACGAATTTTCTTTTTTAACCGGGAAGCGGAAAGGATTTCGGGCTACAACCGGTCCGAGGTTCTAAATGCCGATTGTCATGAGGCATTTGGGGAGCCTTTTTGCGGGGAAAGATGTCTGTTCCGCAACAACGACACATTTGTGCCGAATAAATCCGATTACCCGGTAACGCTTATCACAAAAGACGGCGAAACACGAAATATCGAAATGTCGGTATCAAAGATGTTAGATGAAAGCGGTGAAATTTTCGGCGTGATCGCCTTTATCAAGGATATCACCGATATTGTCCAGTTCCGCCTGAGAACCGGTGAGTTGACCAGTTATGCGAATATCGTAGGTCGGGACCGGAAAATGCTTCAGGTATTTCAGCAGATTCGGGATTTGTCTGGATATGACTACCCGGTTCATATCTCAGGAGAAACCGGAACAGGCAAGGAACTCGTCGCAGAAGCGATTCATGCCGCCAGCCGGAGGGCGGGCGCTCCGTTTGTCCCCATCAATTGCGGTGCATTACCGGAAGGATTGGTTGAAAGTGAGCTTTTCGGGCATGTAAAGGGAGCTTTTACCGGTGCCATCCGGGACAAAAAAGGCCGCTTTGAACTGGCGGACAGCGGCACGATTCTGCTGGATGAAGTAGCGGAACTTTCAAAAGAAATGCAGGTGAAGCTCCTTCGGTTTGTGCAGACCGGCAAATTTGAAAAAGTCGGCGGAGAGAGGACTGTTTCGGTCAATGTCCGGATTATCAGTGCGACGAATTCGGATCTGAAAAAAGAAGTAAAAAATAAAAATTTTCGGGAAGATTTGTATTATCGTTTGAATGTTATCCCGGTCCATCTTCCGCCTCTTAGGGAACGGAAAAATGATATACCTCTTCTGGTGGATTTTTTTTTAAAGCAATTTAGCGGGGACAATGAGAATAAAAATATTGTCATCACCTCTGAAGCCATTTCCCTGATGATGGATTATGCCTGGCCGGGAAATGTCCGGCAACTTCAGAATGCGCTTCAATACGCAATTGTCAAAAGCTGCGGAAATTATATCCGGCCGCAAGACCTTCCCATGGAACTGACCGACTTAAGAGTGGATAAAAGTCGGCGCGGACCGTCGAAAAAACTGCATTTTGAATTGGTCAGGGACGCCCTTGAAAAAACCGGGCACAATAAGGCCAAAGCTGCTCGGCTGCTCAGTGTCGGGCGTGCCACGCTATATCGGTTTTTAAATGATTATCCGGATGTAGTTCCCGAATCCCTTGAAAAAACTTGATCATAATTGAAAGGGTACCTGATTGCGTAGCCTTACCTTTCCTTGTTTTAAATCAATGCCAACATCGTAAACGATAATTTCAATACCGTTTTGATACGCTTTCCGAAGTTCTTTGCCATATGCCGGGTCTATGTGATCTGCGGGTTTGAAAATTTTCGCATCCATGCGATTGATAAGAAAGAACATCACCGTTCGGAAACCGGATACAGTCAGCCGCTGGAGTTCGATCAAGTGGTTTCGGCCACGGACAGTTACAGCATCCGGAAAACAGGCGGTTCCGTCCTCCACCAGTGAACAGTTTTTAATTTCAATATAACACGGATCCGGACCATTTTTTGATAGCATCAGGTCCAGACGGTGTTTTTCCCCGACTTTTACTTCTGATCTGACCTCATTATATTCGGCAAAGGTTTCCAGCCTGCCTGCTTTAATCGAATGATATACGAGCTTGTTCGGAGTTAACGTATTGACGCCCACCAGCGATGTGGGCATTTCGATGATTTCCCAGGTATATTTGTATTTCCGCTTAGGGTTATCATGAACAGAAAGATATACTTTTCTTCCCGGTTCAGAACAGGCTTTCATGGTGCCGGTGTTTGGGCAGTGGGCGGTCACAACGTCTCCGGTATCAAGTTCTACATCAGCCAGAAAACGTTTATAGCGTTTGATCAGTCTGCCGGGTATTAGTTCCGGTAACATCAAGCCGTTTGAATAGGTTCCCTGCATAGCATTCCTTTTTTACGTATGAAAATTACCTTTTATTGTGCAGTTGGGCGTATCATTTCATGTTTATGAGACAATTATGTCTCGTAAGACGTTTTGGCACGGTTGTTTTTATAGTTAAAGTTTTTATTTCAGGTAATTATAACTTTATGAATCTTGTTTTGGCCTTTAAAAGAATGAACCAATGTATCATGAATCTGTTTAAGTACATACGGTTTAAAGTTATTTGTGAATTACATTGGAGGGGTCTCATGATTGTGCAGATTTAAAATCCACATGATTTTAAAGATAACTTTTTGTAGGTAATTTGCAATAATTTGTTGGGAATAAATCATTAGCAGATCATCTGGAGATGATCGATATTTTTGATAGTTTAAATTTAAATTAATATTTTAACTTTTTGGCATATAACTTGAATTCATATATTATATTCTTAAATTTTATATGGAGATTCAATAACCATTGAAAGCCTGCAATAAAAATATCAAAAAAACCTTACTACTCGTAGAAAAAATGATCGAACTCGCAAACCAGGGAGATGGCGACCGGGAAGACGTGGGGTGCGGTATTTTATATGGTATTTTACGAGATTCTGCTTACCGTATTAAAAAAATTGCCGAAGAGGAAAAAAATGCGCACATGGAAAAGGGAAAGTGGGATTAGTTCCTGACTTTCATTTTTTTATATGATAGGATTCATTTAAATATTATAAAATTAGAAATTAGTTGAAACAGGAGGGACAAAAGATGAGCAGTATAAAGGGTACTCAGACCGAACTGAACTTGTTAAAAGCATTTGCCGGGGAATCACAGGCCCGGAATCGTTATACTTATTTTGCGAGCAAAGCCAAAAAAGAAGGTTATGACCAGATATTCGCTATCTTTGAAGAAACAGCATTTCAGGAAAAAGAACATGCCAAGCGGTTTTTTAATTTTCTGGAAGGCGGCGAAATCGAAATCACCGCAGCGTTCCCTGCCGGTGTCGTCGGAACAACACTGGAAAATCTTAAGGCGGCTGCAGCAGGAGAAAATTGCGAATACACCGTTCTGTATCCCGGTTTTGCAAAAGTCGCCAGAGAAGAGGGATTTGAAGCTGTTGCAATGGTTTTTGAAGCGATCAGTGTCGCCGAAAAACAGCATGAAAAAAGGTATCTTGATCTTGCCGCTAGCATAGATGCAGACAAGGTATTTAAAAAAGACAGTTCAGTGGTCTGGCGGTGCCGGAACTGCGGTTATCTCCATGAAGGCGAAGAAGCGCCTCAAATGTGTCCTGCCTGTGCGCATCCGCAGTCTTACTATGAACTTCTGGGCGAAAATTACTGATGGCTTCGTAAAAAGTCCAACTTCTGCGTTGCGCTACATCCTTTGTTTCTTCATGGTACGAAAAGTACAAATCATCACAAAGGAATTGCGCGCCTTGCCAATTTTTATGAGATTGGTGGATCTTTTTTCTTTGTCATCAGTTTTACTTTTTGTGTATGTGGTAATTATGGGTTGGTTTAATATTATTTGAATGGAGGAATCTGAATGGCTTTTGACTTTAACGCAAAAGATATTTTTGAAATGGCAAAGCAGATTGAAAGAAACGGTGTTAAATTTTATCAGGCGGCTGCTGACAGTGTCAGCGGTGATGATGAAAAAAAGCTTTTATTGAACCTTGCCAAAATGGAAGAAATGCACGAGCAGACCTTTGCCGATTTGCAAGCGGAACTGACCGCTGCTCACTCGGCTGAAACGACTTTTGATCCTGATAATCAGGCGGCGCTCTACCTCAATGCGTTGGCAGATACCAAAGTATTTTTTGAAAAAGATATCGATTTATCATCGATGAAGGAAATTCTTAAGTCAGCCATTACGGCGGAAAAGGACTCCATCGTTTTTTATCTGGGTATGAAGGATCTGGTGCCTGGGAAATTGGGCGGTACAAGAATTGATGATATTATCAAGGAAGAAATGACCCACATTCGTCTTCTCGGCAAAGAATTATTGGTGTATAAATAATTTATTAATCTAATTTATTAAACAGGAGGATGTAAAATGGCACAACGTCTTGAAGTCTATAAATGTGATCTTTGCGGCAATATTGTTGAAGTATTATTCGGCAGCGACGGGCAATTGGTCTGTTGTGATCAGCCAATGACCCTTCTTGTTGAAAATACAGTGGATGCGGCAAAAGAAAAGCATGTCCCGGTTATTGAAAAGATCGATGGCGGAGTTAAAGTCAAAGTCGGTGCAGTCGCCCATCCTATGGAAGAAAAGCATTTTATCCAGTGGATTGAAATTATTGCTGACGGCAAAATTTACAGGCAGTTTTTAAATCCCGGTGATGCGCCTGAAGCAGAATTTAAAGTAACCGCAGATCAGATTGTCGCCCGTGAATATTGCAATTTGCATGGCCTTTGGAAATCCTAATATAATCTTAACAGGGAGGAGCCATAATGCCCAGTTGGAAATGCTCAAATTGCGGGTATACGTTTGATGCGGAAACACATCCGAATGAATGCCCTTCGTGTAAAGAAAAATGTGAGTTTGTTGATAATTCCTGTTATACGCCTGATTGTGCTGACAAGGGGACTGATGACAGAATTTAAGTATTTGTGATACCGGAAAAAAGGACTGAATAATGGCTAAAACGCTGATTGTTTATGCGACAAGAACCGGATACACACAGAAAATTGGTGAAATAGTTGCCGAGGGGCTGCGGTTTTCCGGCCATGAAGTTAAGGTTGCCAATGTCAAGGATATCAAAACAGAAGCTGACTTAAATGGATATGACGCCTATATCTTCGGGTCCGCCACCTACCATGGGGATATGATGCAGGGGATGAAAACGTTTCTTTTTCTGGCTGAAAAAGCAGAACTTGAAAATAAAATCGGCGGATCATTTGGCGCCTTCGGGTGGAGCGGTGAAGCGCCCGAACGGATTTATGAAACGATGAAAAATATTTTTCAGATGGACATGGTCGGCGATGCATTGCGCCTTAAATCCACCGATATGGGCGGCGGCACCAGCATGGCCCAGGATTACGGGCGTCAACTTGCCAAAAAACTCGACTAATCCATTAAGGAAGGAGGACGATCATGACAACACCACAACATTGTCCCGGATACGAACAGTTTAAACATCTCAAGTCTTTTTCTTGTAATTGCCCGAGTTGCGGAGAGTCAAAAGAGATCTTTTCCGATGAATTTGAAAAAAAACATATTTGTGATAAATGCGGACAGGAGATCGACTTTACCCAGTGTACACTTGAAGGCAGCGCCTGATTTATAAAACTGTTGAAAAACTATTGCGCTTGTCAATACGGCGTTAAAATTCGACTCAAAGTGCTCATTTTATAAATATAAACTCCGCTTTTTCGTCAAATTTTGCCTTGTCTTGACTACGCTCATGACGTTTTTCAAAAGTCTAACTTATAAATATCAATAGATTCAGCTGAATTTGTTAAATATTTTGCAATAAGGAGAGCTATATGGATGTCGTGCTCCTTTCGCGGCTTCAGTTTGCCGCAGCAACCATGTTTCATTTTCTTTTTGTTCCCTTGACGTTAGGGCTTTCTGTTCTGATTGCGTACATGGAAACCAAATATGTCCGTACCGGTGACGAGATATATTTGTCCATGACAAAATTCTGGGGAAAATTGTTTTTAATCAACTTTGCGGTAGGCGTGGTCACTGGGATTACGCTGGAGTTTCAATTCGGGACCAACTGGTCAAGATACTCCGCTTATGTGGGAGATGTTTTTGGTTCTCTTCTGGCCATTGAAGCCACCACATCATTTTTTCTGGAGTCAACCCTCCTTGGTGTCTGGATTTTCGGGTGGAAAAAACTGTCAAAAAAGGCACATGCTACGGTTATGTGGCTGATTGCTTTTGCAGGTAGTCTGTCCGCAATATGGATTCTGATGGCCAACGGCTGGATGCAGCATCCGGTGGGATATGTCATACGAAATGGCCGGGCGGAATTGGATAGTTTTACTGCAGTTGTTACAAATAAATTCGGTGTTCTTGAGTTTTTTCATGTGGTAAGCAGCGCGTATGTGTTGGGTGCTTTTTTTGTTATGGGCATCAGCGCATATCATCTTTTGAAAAAACAACATATTGAATTTTTTACCCGTTCATTTAAGATCGCGCTTGTATTTGGTTTGGCGAGTTCTCTGTTTGTAGCAGTCATAGGGGACATGCACGGCGTTCATGTCGCACAAGTCCAACCGGCAAAGTTTGCGGCTATGGAATCTCACTGGGAAACGACCACCCGCGCCCCCATTCATTTGTTTGCAATTCCGGATGAAAAAAATGAAAAGAACCTGATCGAGATCGGTTCCATACCGGGCCTTCTCAGCTTTCTGAGTCACCATGATTTTAATGCCGAAGTAACCGGACTTAAAGATATACCAAAAGATGAACGCCCGCCGGTCTTGTTAACCTTTCTTTCATTCCGCCTTATGGTCTGTTTGGGTACGCTGTTTATCCTGTTGACAATCTATGGCTGGTTTAAACGCAACCGTCTAGTTGAAAGTCCGAATTACCTTAAAATCATGCTTTTATCCATCCCATTGCCCTATATTGCGATAGAGGTCGGCTGGGTCCTGGCGGAAGTCGGGCGTCAGCCCTGGATTGTCTATGGGTTGATGAAAACTTCGGATGCAGCGTCTCCAGTTGCCGGTTCGCAGGTATTGTTTTCTTTGATCGCTTTTATATTGCTCTATTCATTTTTGGGGGCTGTCGGTTTTTATTTGATTGTTATAAATGCGAAAAAAGGGCCTGTTTTGGAATAAAGGGAGTTAAAAAATGGAATTCATTTTGCAATTTATATGGTTTTTCCTGTGGGGTCTATTATGGGCTTTATTTTTTATGACAGACGGATATGATTTTGGTGTGGGGGCGTTATTGCCTTTCCTGGGTAAAAATGACACTGATAAACGCCTTATGATCAATTCCATCGGTCCGTTATGGGATGGTAATGAAGTGTGGCTGATCACAGCCGGGGGGGTGACTTTTGCCGCTTTCCCCCAGGTCTATGCCGTGATGTTCTCTTCGCTTTATACGCCTCTGTTAATGATTTTGTTCGCACTGATTATCCGGGGAGTTTCATTTGAGTTTCGCGGAAAGATCGAGTCTCCCGGATGGAAAAAGTTGTGGGATACCTGTATTTTTATCGGCAGCGTGGTCCCGGCTATTCTTTTTGGCGTGGCGTTTGCCAATATTTTTCAGGGACTCCCTTTGGATCAAAACGGATACCACGGCAATCTGATATATTTGTTAAATCCGTATGGTATTTTAGGGGGCGTACTTTTTCTGTTTTGGTTTCTTGAACACGGTGCATTGTGGTTATCAATTAAAACACCTGGTCGGTTACACGAGCGTTCGGTGTCGGCAGCAAACAACATATGGTTCGGGCTTATTGGGATTTCGGTTTTATTTTTAATAGCAACGTATTTTTATACGCCGTTGTATGTTAATTATCTGGCCCATCCGATTCTTTTTATTGTTCCCTTGATTACGGTTTTATCATTATTGGGCGTTAAATTTTTTCTGCTAAAAGAGGCATATTTTAAAGCATGGTTTGCTTCGGCCGCAACCATTGTTAGCGCGACGTTTTTTTGTATTATCGGGCTGTATCCGAACATGTTCCCTTCAAATATAGATTCAATCTATTCTTTAACCGCGCATAATGCGTCGGCAAGTCAATTGACGTTAACAATTATGCTGGTTGTAGTACTGATATTTATTCCCATTGTCATCGGGTATCAGGTATGGGCTTTTTATATGTTTAAGGACAAACTTTCGGTAGATGATCTGGATTACGAAGAATCGTATTAAAATGAAAAGAGGGCTCTTGATGAAAAAAATTGTTTTTATTGTTTTAACCCTGCTGGTTGTGAGTTTATCCGTTTTGGTTAATGCTCAGGATAAAGGGGCAGAGGTGGTTGTATTTGAAAAAGGCAGAATGCAGCCGGTAACTTTTGCGCATCATATGCACCAGCAGAAGCTGAGCAACGACTGTAGTTCCTGCCATGATTTGTTTCCCATGGAATCCGGAATTATCAAGGAAATGATTACCCAGGAAAAACTTAAGAAACAGCAGGTAATGAATTCAAAATGTGTCAAGTGTCACAAGGATCGAAAAAAGCAGGGTCTTGCAGCCGGGCCGACCAAGTGTACGGCGTGTCATGTGAGGTCTAAATAAATTCCGTTAACTTAAGGGCATTGGTCACTTAAAAAGAAAATGCCGAATTTCGAACAATGAATTTCGAACCGCAGAATTAAAAGAAAATACATCGAAATTAGACATTCTCTGTTCGACATTCTGCGGTTTATTTATAAAAATTATTTAAGTAGAGTCGGCCACCGGGCCGTCCGAAAACTTAATCGAAGTAGATAACCCGATATTTATTTGTATAATTATGGATTTTCAAAAAAACTTTTAAGCGTATTATGGAGGTAGTTATGGATAAGTATGTATGTGATATTTGCGGGTATGTATATGATCCTGAAGCAGGTGATCCGGATAATGGTGTAAATCCAGGCACATCATTTGAGGATCTGCCGGCGGACTGGGTTTGTCCGGTTTGCGGTGCGGCAAAGGATGATTTTTCAAAAGAAGATTGATGTATGAAGAGGGGAGTAAAAGATGAAGAAAGTGCTGATTGCTTTTGTAAGCAGGACGGGAAATACTGAAAAGATGGCGGAATATATTGCCGAGGGGATTCGTTTCTCCGGTAATGAAGCAGTCATTAAAAAGATTTCAGATTTGAAGAATCCTAAGGATTTAGCTGATTTTGACGGGTATGTGTTGGGTTGCCCGACTTACCATCGGGATATGACCGGCGGCATGAAAACCTTTCTTTTTATGGCGGAAAAGGCAAATTTGCTTGGGAAGATGGGGGGGGCTTTTGGGCCGTATACTCATAGCGGGGAATCCGCGCCAATGCTTTTTGACACCATGAATTACGTATTTAAAATGGATATGGTGGATTTTGGTGCGCTGAGCTTAAAAGATGCCGTTCTTGAAACAGATGATGGATTAAAGGCTTGCCAGGATTATGGAAAGGCCATAGGGGAGAAATTCGGTTCCTGAGATTGCCGGCTTCGTAAAAAGTCCAAATTCTGTGTTGCGCTTCATCCTTCGTTTCTTCATGGTACGATAAGTACAAATTATCACTCAGTATTTGCGCGCCTTGCCAATTTTATAGGATTGGTGGAGCTTTTTTCTTTGCCATCGGAATCTGACTTTTTACGAGTTTGTCAAGAGTTAAGATACATCATTTAAAAAACAGATCATAACTGTAAAATTGTTGAATCGGAGGGGCTAAATGAAGCCTGTTGAAATTGCAAAAGGAATTTATAGTATCGGTGTGATCGACTGGAATATCAGGGATTTTCATGGGTATTCCACCGAACGGGGCACCAGTTATAATTCTTTTCTTATTGTTGATGAAAAGGTTGTGCTCGTTGACACGGTGAAAAGAGGATACGAAGACCAGTTGTTGGAAAATATTTCAAAGATTATCGATCCTAAAAAGATTGACATTGTGATCAGCAACCATACGGAGATGGATCATTCCGGTGGATTGCCGCGTATTATGCATTATATCGGTGAGCAAAAACCGCTTTACTGTTCAAAAATGGGATTAAAAAATCTGTCACAACATTTTAAACAGCAGTGGAACTATCATGCGGTTGAAAACGGCGAAGAATTAAACATCGGCAGCCGGACCCTGACATTTATAGAAACCCGTATGCTTCACTGGCCGGACAGCATGTTCACTTACTGCAAGGAAGACAAGATCCTGTTTTCAAGTGATGCGTTCGGTCAGCACTATGCCGGGTATGAAATGTTTGATGATGTGGCCGGCCATACCATTATGAGCCATGCGAAAAAATATTTTGCCAATATTCTAATGCTGTATGCGCCGAAAATTCTCAAGCTCATCGAACATGTTTCCGAAATCGGTCTGGAAATCGAAATTATCTGCCCGGATCATGGGGTTATCTGGCGCAAAGAGCCGGGAAAAATTATTGAGGCATATACCAAATGGAGTCAGCAGGTTCCTGAGAAAAAAGCGGTTGTCATTTACGATACCATGTGGCACAGCACGGAAACAATGGCAAAAGCCATTGCTGACGGTATTTCCGAAGAAGGAATTGCTGTAAAGCCGATTCATATCCGCAGTTCCCATCGGAGCGATATCATGACCGAGGTACTTGATGCCAAAGCCATTGTGGTTGGTTCACCTACGCTGAATAACGGGATGTTTCCTACGGTCAGCGATACATTGACGTATATGAAAGGGTTAAAACCTAAAAACAAGATCGGGGCTGCATTCGGGTCATATGGGTGGAGCGGGGAGTCCATAAAACTGGTACGGGCGGAACTCGAAGGCATGAAATTTGAAATTATCGAACCGAACCTCCGGATTCAGTACGTCCCGGATGATTCAGGGATTGAGTCCTGTATTGCCTTTGGCAGACAAATCGGTCAGGCAGTCAATAACGGATAAGAATCCATGAAAATTCCGGTTGTTGAACTCAGTGACTGTATAGTGTGCGGGATCTGCGAGGAAGTTTGTCCATCGGTATTCCATATCAGTGACCTGGGCTATGTCCAGGTCACTGATCTTTTGAAATATCCTGAAGAAGAAGTGGATGATGCCATCAAGCATTGTCCGGCTGACTGTATCTTCTGGGAATGAGTATAAAGGAAAGAATGTTCATGAAATTATTACCGGTTGTTGTTTTCATGGGGCTATTTTATTGCGTTCTGGTTTTTGGCGCCATGGTATTTTCTGCTGGGAATTGTATGGCAGAAGAAGATGAAATCAACTGCATTAAATGCCATCGAAGAGTCACTCCCGGACATGTGACTGACTGGGAAACCAGTACCCATGCGGAAATTGGAATTGACTGCTCGGTCTGTCATGGTTCAGAGCACCAGAGTGTCAAGAATGCAAATCTAGCCGTGATGCCGGATGAAAGTGTTTGCGGAGACTGCCACTCTGATCAGTTTGAGCAGTTTCAGGAAGGCAAGCATAATCATGGCTGGAAATCAATGAATGCCATGCCGGTGACGCATCTTGAACCGGATGAACTCATGGAAGGCGGACGTGGATGTGGCGGGTGTCATAATATGGGGATCAAAAGCGATAAAGACAAGGAAGCGATCCGTGCACAGGGCAACCGCTACCAGAACAACTCATGCGATGAATGCCATACCCGGCATACGTTTGCCAAATCAGAGGCCCAGGACCCCAGGGCCTGCCAGCAATGTCACATGGGATATGATCATCCTCAGTGGGAGATGTGGAGCAGTGCCAAGCATGGAACACGCTGGTTTGCAAAAGAGCAGGGACGTTTGCCGGAAAATGCCACGGCCCCGACATGCCAGGAATGTCATCTGCCCAACGGAACACACACCAACCGGACTGCCTGGGGTTTTTTCGGTGTTCGTCTGCCCTTGCCTGAAGACAAACAATGGGCTCAAGACCGGACCACGATTTTAAAGGCTCTCGGGGTGCTGAACCCGAAAACAGGTGAACCCACCAAGCGCCTGGAAGTAGTTAAAGAACTGGATATGTTGAGGCTGACGGAAAAAGACTGGCAGAATGAACGCAATAAAATGATTAAAACATGTGCGAAGTGCCATTCAAAGTCATACGGGGCTACCCAGTTAAAAGCAGGCGATGTCATGATGCAAAAGGCGGACCGCCTGATGGCAAAAGCAATCAATATTGTGGTCGCCCTCTATGCGGACGGAATACTTAAAAAACCTGTGGAATATGAATACGCATACCCTGATTTTTGGTATTTTATGAGAACCAATGGTAAAAGTATGGAGAGTCTTTCTCATATCGACCAGGTCCTTTTCCAGATGTATATGAAACATCGCATGAGGACTTATCAGGGATGCTTTCATGTGAATCCTGATTATGCTTATTGGTATGGGTGGGCCATGATGACAAAAGACCTTGGGGAAATCCAGGAACTGGCGCATCTGCTGCGGGAGGCGCATAAGGAAAAGAAGGAATAGTGGAACTTAAGGGCAGGCGTTCAAAGTTTTTTTTACGGGAACTTTTAAGCGCTAAAGATATCCGGGTTTCCATTGAAACCATATGCCAGTATCCGCCCCGGCAGAGTGTGAATTTTTTATTTTCTTTTTTCTATGACAAAGAGGAAATTATAAAATGGCGGGCAATTGCCGCCTTTGGCCGGGTGGTTTCAATACTTGCGGACGAAAACATGGAGTCTGCCCGGGTTGTCATGCGCCGGCTGCTGTGGAATTTAAACGATGAATCCGGGGGAATCGGTTGGGGATCTCCGGAAGCCATGGGTGAGGTTACAGCCCGGCATCCGGGACTGGCGAAAGAATTTTCCTGTATACTCAGATCCTACATCCGGCCGGAGGAAAATTTTCTGGAATATGGAATGCTTCAACGGGGTGTTATCTGGGGAGTCGGACGACTGGCCCAGACCCGTCCTGACAGTTTACCGCAAACAGATTTGCATCTCTATCCATTTCTTAAATCTGATGATCCAGTTCATCGAGGATTAGCTGCCTGGGCACTCGGCAATCTGAAAAGCCTGAAGGCTGCGACATCACTTGAGCGTATGGTTCAAGATAAAAATGAGATTTTATTTTTCAATGATCTTCAGCTCAAATCTGTTACGGTTGGGTCGCTGGCACAAGAAGCGTTGGTAAATCTGGGTTAGGCAAAAAAAGTGGTTGGACTAAAACCTATAGTTTTGGTTTGTCTTTGCGCGGAGTGAGGAACGAACGATGAAACAATCTCCTTTTCCGATTAGATTGCTTTGGTCGTACCTCCCGAGCAATGACAGAGAAATAAAATTTTAAGAGATTCCGTTTAAATTATTTATGGGCGGATACCAGTTAAGTTTTTAAGGAGAACACAATGTTCGTTCTGGGATTACAGGGAAGTCCGCGTAAAAAAGGAAATACCAATTTTCTGCTTTCTGCATTTATTGATGAAGTGAAGACAAGGGGTGCGGAAACACAGATTATCACTGTTCCGGACAAAAATATACGCCCGTGCATCGGGTGCGCCAATTGTGAAAAAAAAGGGTTTTGTTCTATTAAAGATGATGACATGAGCCAGGAAATTTTTGGGTTGCTTCGCCGGGCGGATGTAGTGGTAATCGCCACCCCGATCTATTTTTATAATGCCACTGCCCAGATGAAGCTTTTGATCGACAGGACACAGACCCTTTGGGCAAGAAAATACAAACTGGGCCTGACCGATCCTGGCCGCCCGGACCGTAAAGGGATTCTCCTGTCCATCGGGGCCA
Organism: Deltaproteobacteria bacterium; assembly: GCA_024280875.1. Classification (GTDB taxonomy): domain Bacteria; phylum Desulfobacterota; class Desulfobacteria; order Desulfobacterales; family Desulfosalsimonadaceae; genus SURF-3. Next base: position 15,721 of record JAJRPH010000123.1, read on the forward strand.
CCAAGGGGAAAAATCTTTTTGAGGGTATGATCCTCACGGCCAAATATTTTTTTGATGCAGTGGGTGCGAACTTTCATGGAAAGTTGACGTACTGGCGGATTGAAGATTTCGGTGATATGGCAAAACATGAAACTGTTCTATCAGATATTAAGAAAGAGGCGGACCGCCTGGGACCAATGCTCAAGCGTAAAAAGATATTGTTTGCCTGCCGGGAAAACGCCGGCCGCAGCCAGATGGCAAAGGCCTTTGCCCGGTATTATGCCGGCGGCGAGATTGACGCATTCTGCGCGGGCAGTACTCCTTCGGAAACAATTAATCCCGTCATGGTTGAAGCCATGCAGGAATCAGGAATCGACGTGGCTTTTCAAAAGCCTCGCTCCATTGATGATGCCGTTGCTGCCACCCAGCCGGATTTGATTATTACCATGGGATGCGGTGAAGAATGTCCGTTTATTCCCGGTGTCGAATATGAAGACTGGGACCTGCCGGACCCGTCCGGACAGCCCATTGAATTTGTTAGAACCGTTCGAGATGAGATTGAAAAAAGGGTGAAGCATTTAATCGAAAAACTATGATGGTTTTGTACTTGAATTAACTTGTCCATTATTTCAAATGGTTATGGATGAGTTATTCGGAAGTGCTGGGATGACTAAGTTAAAAATGTAAATCCAGGCCAAGATCATCGATTAACGCAAGATCATCTTCCGGCGTTCGGCCTTTTATGGTGAGAAGATCGCCGACGATCATGCCATTTGCCCCTGAAAGAAACACAAGATGCTGGGCGTCCTTGAAAATTTCAAGCCGACCGGCACCCAGTTTGATGTCCTTTTCCGGCATAATAAAACGAGCCAGGGCAATCGCTTTCACTGCGTCCCACAGCGGTATTCGAGCAATTTTTTCAAGCGCTGTGCCCTTTATGGGCACTAAAAAGTTTATCGGCACGGAATCCGGGTCTAACTCCCGTATCTCGTAAAGAAAATCAAGGCGGTCCTTTTCGGATTCACCCATGCCGAGTATCCCCCCGACGCAGGTCTCAAGCCCCGCCTTTTGAGCCGCCCTAATCGTTGCAACCCGGTCGTCATAAGAGTGGGTTGTGCAGATATGCGGGTAGAAGTTTTTTGATGTTTCAATATTATGGTGATAGCGGGTAAGCCCTCCCTTTTTCAGGTATAAGAAATCATCCTCGGTAAGTATGCCAAGAGATGCGCAGGGCTTTTGCAAAAGTTTTTTTTTATAAAATCCCGCCACCGTTTGCTTCACGATTTCCAGTTCATTGTTGTTTAAACCCTTCCCGGCAGTTACAATACTAAACCGTCTGCTGTGCATTTCTTCTTTTGCGGCCCGTTCAAGCATTTGCTGACCTGACATGAGGGGGTAGGAGTCCTGGTCCGTGTGGTGATTTGCAGACTGGGCACAGAAAGCGCAATCCTCACTGCATCGGCCGCTTTTTGCATTAACGATGGCGCATGTTGTTACGCTGTTGCCCTTGAAATGCCGTCTTATCTCTGATGCGGCAAAAAGAAGATGATGGAATTGATCTTTTTCAAGGTGAAGGATGTCAAGGGCATCTTTCCGCTCAAGGGTCTTATTGCGTTTAACTTTATCTATGAGTTTAATCACTCCATTATTCATTGTATATCCTGTCCACTCTATGATATTTTAATAATTTTCGGGATGTTCGGGTAATTATATCATTCCTGAAAGGTTTACCGCACCGGTGAATAAATATACTCAATGTTTGTCAGAGTAAAGCAGTTTTTGAACGTTCAACATCCAACGCTGAACATCGAATGATGAAATTGCTTCCGCTCCGCCAGTTTTATTGTTTATAAAAACAGGATCAATAGTTATGGTTGACAACCATTGGCTATGATAATAATAGATAGCTCGCGTAATGATAATTTTTTAAACTGATTTTTTTTCAAAAGAAAGGCATTAAAATGAATGATTCCGATGGCAGTCAAACCTGCCGGAAAAATTCTTTAACCACAGCAAAAGATTCCGAAGACCCTTTATCGCAGGAAAACAGGTCTGCGGCCTCAGGATTAACCACTCCCCATCTACCATAGCGAATAGGGGGTTCTTTTCCTTCAGGCCGCTGAGTTTTCAAGCGGCAGTACGGAAGGAGGACGCCCATGAAAAACCCGCTGCTTGTTCCCGAACTCCGGGAACTCATCAAAGATAATAATACTCAGTCACTCAAAGATTTTTGTGAATCCGGCCATCCGGCCATTATCGCGGAACTCATTGCCGCATTGTCGCCTGATGTTGCGTGGCAGGTACTCCTGCATGCTGATCGGCCGATTCGTTCAGACATATTCAGCCATATGGATATCGACTTTCAGACGGAACTCGTGTCTTTCCTGCTGCGGGAAGACGTGGCCAGTCTCATGGCGGACATGGCACCGGATGACAGGGCTGATTTATTCAAGCGCATGCCCGAAGAACGTCGTGAATCGATCCTGCCGGGGATGGCGTATGCAGAACGTGAAGATATCCGCAGGCTTGCCGCTTATGAAGAAGGAACCGCAGGGTCCGTTATGACATCCGATTATGCGCTGCTGTCTCTCGGAATGACAGCTGCCCAGGCAATTGACCGGCTCCGGTGGGAAGCGCCCAATAAAGAGACGATTTATTACGCGTATGTAGTGGATAATTCAAGAAAACTCCTCGGATTGGTATCGCTAAAGGATCTGATTCTGGCCCCTCCCAGTGCGATGATTGACGATATTATGTACCGGGATGTTTTATTCGTCCGGATTGACGATGATCAGGAAGACGTCGTCGGCAAGATCCGTAAGTACGATCTCCTCGCCCTCCCGGTCATTAACGGTAACGATGCCCTGGTCGGGATTGTCACCCATGATGACGCCCTTGATATTATCACTCAGGAGTACACCGAAGACATGGAAAAAATCATGGCTATCGGCGGGTCTCATGAAAATGCCGTTTATATGAAAACGCCGTCCTGGCAGCATTTCAAGAATCGGGCCGGATGGGTCGTGATGCTTGCCGTTCTTGGACTGGTTTCCGGTTTTATCGTCCAGAAGTATGAAGGTATTCTCCTGCAATTTACCATTATGGCTGCATTCATGCCTATGCTTGCCGATACAGGTGGCAATACCGGCTCTCAGTCTTCCACCCTTGTGGTGCGCGCCCTTGCCCTGGAAGAGATCACCGCCAAAGATATTCTGAGAGTCCTCTTCAAGGAGCTCAAAGTAGCTATTTTGCTGGGCCTGATGCTTGGCATCATTGCATTCGCCAGGGTAGTTCTGTTCGGAGGCGGCAGCACAATTCCGCCGGGATTTAACATTGGCCTGATCGGGGTTGCCATTGCTATTGCGCTGTCGCTCCAGGTGATCACCGCGACTTTAATTGGCGCAGTCCTTCCCATCATCGCATCTTCCCTGAAGCTTGATCCGGCAGTCGTCGCCAGTCCGGCCCTGACCACCATCGTTGACATCACGGGCTTACTTATCTATTTTCAGACCGCTAAGATGGTTCTCGGTATCTGAAAAACTGATATACAGCCGGACAATAATTATTGCGGTGGGACAAAAGTAAAAAAAGGGTTATGTTTGACCGGATTTATATTTAAAAAAATTAATACCATTGATTCACAAGTAATCAGGCAAGTTGTTCAGTTATTGTTTTTTGGTACCTTATGTATATGATGTCTCAGAAAATGATTGATAAGGAAATCATCCATCCCCGCATTCCGCCAGGGAATCCGGCGATTCAATAACACAGCAGCAGCCACCACTACTTTTAAGGCCTAATGCAGTGTTGATCACAGCGGCCGCACACCCGACACCGGCATCGACGCTGATGGCAGAGACCGGGCAGTTCATTTTACAGGCCCCGCATTCCATACAGGCATCTTTGTTGATAATCTCAGCCTTGGTGGAGTTGATTGCAAAGACTTCGTGCGGACAGACTTGTGTACACATTCCGCAACCGATACATTTGTCCTGATCCAGCATCAGTGTTGTCACATCTTTTAAATAAATAAAATTATTCATTTTTAATCCGTTTTTATGCGTTTGTCATATACATCGAACCCATCCATATCAGCAGTCCGGAAATTACGGCCAGAATCTGCAAGGGGACCGCGAGTTTCATTTCTTTCCGGACACCGGAAAGGGATGTATAAGTTGATGCGCCTGTAAAATTCATTCCCAGAAAAGAAGAAAGGCCGGAAGCCAGCAGGAACATAGCAAGAACATAGCCGGCTTGCAGAGTGTTGGATGAAATTATTAAAAATAGTGCGAAAATAACCACGCAAGTCATCAGGCCGGCCGCCATTGCCTTGAATGAAAAAGCCTTTCCCGGTAGCCAGGGCAGGGCAGCTGGGGTGATGATGGTTCCGGCCGCCAGTCCGCCAATGAGCATGATGATACCAAACAGGCTGTTTGTCATGGCATTTTCCAAAAAAGACCCGGAGCCGAAAAAGCCGCTCAGGACAAATATCACCGGCAGGATGATTGCCATATATTTGAGAGATGGAATTAGTTCCATGGGAATCAGAACAAGGCGTTCAGACAGGGGGAAATCTTTTTTCCGCATTGCAGGCGTTGTCTGATATTCGGATTTGATGAATACCGGTATGTCAGTTGCCCGGATCGGGCCATAAACAACTTTAAAGCCGGTCTGTTTTTTGACCACATGTGCCGCAATCCCGGGCGCGCCAAGCTGGGGGACGATCAGTTTCCGGTGGGACAAAACCTCCGAAAGTCTGTTTGCTTTAATTTTGCGGATCAGTTCAGCGGTGCCGAACGTGCGTTTACCGGCCGCGCACCAGACATTAATTCCGTCTGTGTTTAAAACAAGTATCCAGGCGCTGATGCCGGACAGGGCACTTCTAAGCTTGTCAAAACTTAATTTGTAATTGGCGGACACAAAAACATTGGATTCACTGGTCGGCCTGCCAAGGGCGTAAAGACCCGGGTCAACGGTATAATTCATCCGGTTAACCCCCCACCGGGCCTTAATGGTTCCGACATGGTCATTTGCAGTAAGCCGGGAACCGACCACGGGAATATCCTGATCATTAAATTTAATGCTGCTGATCACAAAAGACTGGTTTAACCTGGGAAAGCCATCCTGGCTGTCATGGCCGGACGGTCAGCACGAGGAAACGGGTTGAAAAACCGGTTCATTGCTCAATGGCAGAAACGCTTGTTCACTTGGTTGGTTGGTTTCTGAAATATTTTTCATTTAATGGCCTTTATTATATGATTTTTACCATATAATAAGTGTGATTCGGCAGATTTCAAGTTGTGATTTTGTAAGACGGTTCATTTATGAATTCATCATTGAAAAATTTTTAATTTGCCTTTAGTCTAATATAGTATTTAATATCAAAAAGTTGGGTCAATAACTGAAACGAAGCAGGTAACCAGATGGCTTAAAAACATTCGGGAGAGGCCGTGACCGTAAAAGATATCGGATTTAATGAAGCTATCCGGCTGACAATGTTTCATGCAGCAACCATTGGCATAGAGAATATTTCCGTTATTCAGGCCTCCGGCAGAGTGGCTGCGCAGGATATTTCAGCAGTCGTTGATTCGCCGTCTGTCAACGCATCGCTCAAGGACGGATTTGCTGTGATATCGATTGATATTGCAGACGCCTCGATAGACAACCCGGTCAAATTGACAGTAATTGACACGGTGGCCGCAGGCGGGCATTCCGGCAGGCGCCTGAAATCCGGAGAGACAATCCGGATTTTAACCGGAGCACCTCTGCCTGAAGGGGCGCAGGCCGTTCTGATGGAAGAATTTACTTCAAGGGACGGCGATTTTATCTTTGCCCATGCAGATGCCCGATCCGGCAGAAATGTTCTTGAACAAGGATCGGACGTCAGCATCGGCCAGCCGCTGGCGATGGAAGGGGAAACATTGACTCCGCAGCGGATCGGGCTGCTGATTGCCGGGGGCGTAACTGGTGTAACGGTATTTAAAAAACCGAAAATCGGTTTGCTGGCCACAGGCACAGAGGTCATTATGCCTGGCCAGCCCATGTCCCCTGGCAAGGTTTATGCCAGCAATGTCGGCCTTCAGCAGGCCTGGCTGGCCATGCTGGGGTTTAATGTGCGTGCTTTGTCGGCGATAGATTCCGTGGACCGGATTTCAGAAGCCTTGCTGGATTTATGCAAAACGTGTGATGTGGTCATTACTTCCGGAGGTACGTGGAAGGGGGATCGGGATCTGATCGCATCAGTCATTGATTCTCTGGGTGGTGAAATGGTGTTTCACCGGGTGCGTCTGGGGCCAGGGAAGGCCTCGGGAATGGCGATTTTAAACAATTCTTCGGTTTTTTGCCTGCCTGGTGGACCGTCATCAAACATGTTAGGATTTGTTATGATCGTGCTGCCGGCCTTGTTCAAAATTGCCGGATCCAATAATTGTCCGTATTTATTCTTGGAAGGCAAACTTAAAACTGAGATTTCCGGAC
>JAJRPH010000124.1 GCA_024280875.1 Deltaproteobacteria bacterium
AAAGATTATAAGAAATGGACTTCCGTCCGTTCAGGAGGTATTGTAATCGATAGTTGTTTAATCGGAAATATTTTTATTCGTGGGGTATTTGGCAGGACGAACGGGGTGCATCATTCCGCGTAGCGGTTCAGTTCTTAGCCACAGTCTACTATCGGTGACGATTCCAACCTATTTTGAACTTGATGGAATAGCATCAAGTTATCGTCCAGATGATCATTTAATAGCACTTTAAAAAATGCCTGTTTTCTTTTTTTCCATTTTTACAGGTCAAACTCCACTTCAATCACCATCGCAGTAATGTCATTCTGGGATCCTCTTTTTCTGGAGACATTTACGATTTCCGTTACCGCTGCGCTTTTGTCATGGTGTTTTTCTGAAAAGGTTAAAATTTCTTTGGGTGTCAAAGCTTTGGTCACTCCGTCGGGCATTAAAAGGATTCGGTCGCTCTCTTCAATAACATGCTGTACAATATCAATTTGCAGACTTTCTCCCATGCCGAAATATCGGTAAACGGCACCATTCAGCTCATGAACTGCGGTCAATTGTTCAAAAATGCCATCCCTGATCAACAACGCTGTGGTATCTCCGGCATGAAAAACATACATGATCTCTTCATGGATCCAAACCACGGTTCCGACACATCCGCCAACAGGTTGTTAGGTGCCGGGCATAAATCCCCAGTCATATATTTCCCGGTTCGCTTTCATCATTAAAAGCTCAATTGTTTTATTGGATATGGGATAGGTTTCCGGCTTTCGAAAAAAATCCACTAACCTGTCGCACATGGCCTGGGCCGCCGCCATACCCTTGGGCGCGCTGCCGATGCCGTCAAATACGGCAAATATCTCGCCAAGTTTCTGTTGCTCAACAATTCGTCAGCCATGAAGTAATTATCAGCCTCATTTCATCTACAACCACCAAAAAGGGGTTGGTTGTACAGTGTGAATTAGATGAAAACAAGTATCCCAAGGGGATAAAAATATCCGATCAAGATCTTTCAGAAGTATATATCGAGGATATTGTGGAGCTGGATCTTGCATACGCCATTACGATTCATAAAGCACAAGGGAGTGAATTTGAAATCGTTATTATTCCGGTACTGACACAACATTTTAAAATGCTATTTCGGAATCTCATATACACAGGATTAACAAGAGCCAAAAAGTTCGCTTTTTTTGTTGGCACACGAAAAGCATTGGCGATGGCCGTGAAAAATCAAGATACAAGCCAGCGGCAAACAGCTTTAAAGGAATTAATAGTGTCCAGTGTTGGATAAATTTTCAGTAAGCAGATAAGATATTAAGAAATTATGGTGCGGGTATGCAATTTTTTGCTATGGCAAAACCATAGTTTTTGGGGTTTGTTTAGATATATGGAAAAATCCAACGATCTTTTTTATCAATGGTCGTATTGAAATATTGTCCAGTCCTCTAAAGTCAGATGGTGCTTAACCCGATAAAAGGCCTGATCGTTTGTGATTAAAACTGCACCGACAGCGACTGAATGCGCGGCTATTAACATATCCATAGTCCCAAGTGGCAGCCCTTCACTTTCACAAGCCGTACGCAAATGTGCGTATGTTTCTGCTGCGTCTGAGTCCCAGGGTAAAATTTCAACCCGCAACAGAAACTCTTTTACTGCTATCGGCAAGTGTTTGGCATTTGGCTTCTTTGCTACTCCTTGAAGCAACTCTGCTTGTGTTATAGAGGAAACACAAACGTTGGCCATCGGTACTTTTCGTAAGTTTTCTCTAACAGCAACCGGATCACCTTTTATGATATAACTGGCCATGTTTGTATCCAGCATATAAAGCCGCATCCAATCCTCCATCAAAATAAATCACGTTCAGGTGGAATTTCGTTGTCACGATCATCCATGAAATCTTTTGGTACTTCGATGGCTTCCATCAGCTTAAAAAAATCATCCCACGTTCCTGGTTTACGTGATAGAATTACATCGCCGGAGACCGGATCTTTTCGAATGTAAACTTCTTCACTATCGAATCGGAAAATTGCCGGTAACCTTACTGCCTGGCTGCGACCATTCATAAATAGTTTGGCTTTATGACGCATCATAGATATCCCCTTTCAAAAATCAGTTCTTACATAAACAATATAATCCTTAATTTGTAATATATCAAGGTATATTACAAATTAAAGTATAGTTTTATATGTCTTTGATAAAAATAATCTCTAAAATCGTCTCTCAGCTGCCGATTTTAAAAAGGTGTAAAAGTAACACGGCACGCCTTGCTTGCTCAGTAAATGCAGAAGGCAATTTTCTGACTCCACTCCAACTTGATGTCACAAATTGTGATTTCAAACTATTAAATTCGCCCCTTGTAAGTTGGGTTCCGTTAAACATTTAGGGTGAATTTCACCTAAATGTTTAACGGGTGTCATTGTTGGTTTTTTTGAGAGTACTCAAGATCCTACAGACTTATCGCAGGGATGAACAATGATAAGAAAGCTGAGATATAGCCAAGGTATCAGGAGTTTGTTCTGAGTGGATAAGATGTTGATATGACCTATTTGGAATATTATTAGAACCGACTTTCGGAGTAGATATTGGGGCGGGCACTTTAGCAATTTGTTGATTAAGAATACAGTTTGTGCACTTTGTCAATCAACAACGTCCCGGAGCAATGGGTGATTCCCCGGCGTTCACTCTTTGCAGGATCAGTGATAATAAACAGGCGATCCCATTAATATTTTCTCAAGAATGAGTCAAGGGCAGATCCGACCCCCATCTTTCTTCATGCCAGCTTCCCACTCATAAAATTCATTTAATTTTTCAAAAAGAGAATTAACATGTTGCAACAAAACTTATCTATAAATTTGAGGATCAAATATATTTAAAGCATAGCCGATTACAAGTAGCTGACCACTCTTTTTTACCAATCTGTTTATCAAAAAACCATTACAACCCAGGAAGACCATCCAGCATCATATTATCCGAAGGTCCATTGAGTTGAAAGCCTACCAACTCTTGGTCAGATGAGTAAGCGATGTATGTTGCATTACTGATATCTGCGTCAAATATATCTTCCGGGTTATCCACAAGCTTTTCATAAGCATCCAAAGAAATGGATTCCGTATCA
>JAJRPH010000125.1 GCA_024280875.1 Deltaproteobacteria bacterium
CCCAGGCCATGTTTCGGGTATAAGTGCCGATCCCTTGCCCCACCAGCATCATAATCATCGCACCGCACATGAAGGCATATACAAACCGGTTATCACGACGCAACCTTGTCAAAACCCATTGCAAACCAGCTGCAACAGGTAAAAATAAAAACAGACTTGGCAGGTAATTGCGGTGCTCAAACACAAGCTCAAGGGGAATGATTGATGACTCAACCAAATGGTTTAAAAAGAAAAATAGCACGGCAAACGAAACAAGCGGCCATCGACGTGCAAATATCACTGCCCATAGATTCATACCTAAAATGATAAAAATGGCGGGCAGGGTCGACCACGGATACAGTAAGGATGATGAGACCGTAATATCATGTGCAATAGACAGCCGCGTGGGAAGCGGGTAGAATATTTGGCTCAGGTAATGCAACACCACCCTTGGCTGGGTCATAAGACGTTCCTCCGGGGTAAATGGCCTTAACCATGAGGCGTACCATTTATGCGGGTGCAGTAAGGCACCGTTTGTCAGGAGAAGCACCGTCGATATACCTGCAAGCATAACAAACGCGGCGATAAGCCATGCCTTTGGCTGGCGTATAAAATCCAAACGGCCTTTGCGAAAAAAAATCCATTCCACAAGCAAAATGGAGAACGGCAGCAACACCGCATTCTCCTTGGATTCAACACCGCACACAAACCAGAAAACGCAGAATAGGCCATAGCACCACCGGACTCGCAAATCATCTGTCGTCCGGGCCTTTAAAAAACAAATTATCCCCAAAAGATAAAAAAGCGTGGCCATCTCAGCCATGCGCTGGATGATATATGTCACCGCCTGAGTCTGAATCGGATTTATTGCCCACAGGACAGCGGCCAAAAGGGCGATGTCGTGAACCATAGCCGGGGTGAGACTCCACTTCCTTTTAAGGTGCGGAACCGCCAGTAGCCTCAGCATAACAAGATAAAGCACCCAGGCTATGGAAATATGCAGACCAATGTTAACGATGTGGTAGCCAAAGGGGTTGTCACCGCCCACATACCAGTTAAGGGCAAAAGTAAGGCAAGGTAAGGGGCGGTAAAGCTTAGGCACCTTGCCCTGATTGGCGAAAAAGGTCTGCCACAGACTTTCGGGCATAATGTCATGGATGTGCAAGCCCTTATTTTTTAAAATATTTGGCTTGTCATCCATCTGCCAGGTAGAGTTAAGACTGTTGGAATAGATGCACAATAACAGAACGGCCAGGAGTAGAAACGACACAGGTCGGGAAAAGGCAGATCGAATTGAATGGTCGGGGTTCATCAAGGCAAGCTTTACCGGTTGTGTTATAAAAAAGGGAGGATGTGTTTTTTCATCCCCCCTTTTGATTATTTCATATTTTTGGTTAAGACCCGAATCGTGATCTACGGTTGAATCCGCTTGGTAAAGACTCCGGGGGTGGCGTTGCTCCAGCCGCTAACCTTGGATTGATATTCTGTCGGGCACCTGCTTGATCCATCTGTCACCGTGATGGTGATGCCGAGGTTGGGGTTAGCGCCGGTGATCCCGCCGGTGTTTATTGACGCACCTGCACCGCTATAGGTGTAACCATTACCATTGTTTAAATCACCTACTGACGGGGTGTCAACATGGGATGGTATTGCAAAGTAGTCCGAAATCGAACCTGCAACTCCGTTTGCATCTGACTCGGCCCGGCTGCAGAAAGATTTATTACGATACGCGATAAAGTTCGGAATCGCGATGGCGGCCAGAATACCGATGATGGCAATAACGATCATCAGCTCGATAAGTGTAAAACCTTTGTTGTTTCCTCGAAGTTTGTTCAACATAATAGGTGTCTCCTTTTTTAATAAAGCGTTGGGTTTAATAAAGCATTTTGTGGTTGGTCTTCATTCAAACATTGAAAAACGGTAATTAGTAGTTAGTGTTTTATCCCCCCTCCCTTGTTAAGAATGAATTTTTTAAATAAAATGAATTTAAGACTACAGGATGCAACCAGTGTGCCAAAAAACCGTATGCGACATTTATTATTTTAATATACTGTATATATAAATAATATATAAATAAATACCGGAGTTAGAAATTTGATTTTCAATGATTGCAGATAAATAATTTGACAAAATTTGGTTTTTTATGACATTTTTTGTCAGCTTACATATGCACATGCATGAAAATTGTTTCTGATTATACATAAACAATAAAAACTTTCAATCCAAAACTCAAATAGTTTGATAAAAATCATTGCGTGAATCAAACAATTATTTATGATATATTTTTCTTGACCACATCCAAGCATAAAGATATATTAATAAATTTTAAATTTTAAGGATTACATAAGATAATTCTTTAAGAGCTTTTCATGGTGAGTCATCACCACTGTACCAGAAAATAACTTGTCCATCATTTCAAACGGTTATGGATGAGTTATTTGAAAGCAATTAATGAAAGGAATGGATTGAATATGGCAGGGTATGTTTACACATTCGGTAATGGAAAGGCTGATGGGGATAAATCGCAGAAAAATCTGCTTGGGGGAAAAGGCGCAGGTCTGGCGGAAATGGCAAGACTGGGTTTGCCGGTCCCTGCCGGTTTTACGATTACAACCGGATGCTGTAAATATTATTTTAAATCTGATGCCAACTATCCGCCTCATTTAAATGATGAAGTAGAAAACGCCTTAAAGCACATTGAATCCATTATGGATATGAAGTTTGGCGATCCGGAACAGCCTCTTCTGGTTTCCTGCCGGTCCGGCGCCCGGACCTCAATGCCCGGTATGATGGAAACCGTTTTAAATGTCGGTTTAACAACAAAGACCATTCCCGGAATGATCAAAAAAACAAATAACGAGCGTTTTGTGTATGATGCCTATCGACGTCTGATTATGATGTATTCTGATGTTGTAATGGAAAAATCAGAAGGATTCGAACCTGATGAGGGAAAAGGAATACGAATACAACTTGAACACATCATGGATCAAATGAAGATCAATAAAGTTTATAAAGGAGACACAGACTTTACAGCTGAAGATCTTAAAGTACTTTCTGAAAAATTTAAAATCAAAATTAAAGAAGTGTTGGGTGTTGAATTCCCTGACGAACCGCATAAACAGCTTTGGGGAGCCATCGGCGCTGTTTTTAAAAGTTGGAACGGTAAACGTGCCATTTCATATCGCCGCATCGAAGGTATCCCCGATGAATGGGGAACTGCAGTCACGGTTCAGAGTATGGTATTTGGGAATATGGGCGATACTTCGGCCACTGGTGTCGGATTTACCCGTAACCCGGCCACTGGTGAGAATTCCCTCTATGGCGAATGGCTGCCCAATGCCCAGGGAGAAGATGTAGTGGCCGGAATTCGAACCCCGAATCCATTAAATGAAGCGACTAAAAACGAACAGAACAAGCATCTCCCCTCATTAGAAAAAGCCATGCCGGAATCCTACCAGCAATTGCATGATATCCGCGATAATCTTGAATCCCATTTTTGCAATATGCAGGATCTGGAATTTACCATTCAGGAAAATAAACTTTATATGCTGCAAACCCGAGTCGGCAAGCGAACCGGCATTGCAGCGCTTAATATGGCAATGGACATGTTGAGTGAAGGTTTAATCGATGAAAAAACAGCTGTCACCCGAGTTTCCCCGGCACAACTGGATGAACTGCTTCACCCGCTGGTTGACCCGGATGCTGAAACAAAATGCCGGGTAATTGCCAAAGGCCTACCTGCCGGACCGGGTGGTGCCTGCGGTCAGATTGTGTTTACATCTGAAGATGCTGTCAGCTGGCAGAAAAAGGGCAAAAACGTTATTCTTGTACGGGAGGAGACAAATCCCGAGGATGTCGAAGGTATGCGCGCCGCCGTTGCTGTTCTGACCGCCCGGGGCGGGATGACCAGCCACGCTGCGCTTGTCGCCCGAGGATGGGGAAAATGTTGTATTGTCGGCGCCGGCACCCTTAAAATTGATGTATCTAACAAAAAAATTATTATTGATGATATTGAATATTGTGAAGGCGATACCTGCACGTTAAATGGCTCCAAAGGGTTTGTTTATGCGGGACAACTGCCGATGATCGATGCCACGGAAACCCCCCGCCTATCAGAATTTATGACAATCGTTGACAAATTCCGCACAATGAAAGTGCGAACAAATGCAGAAACATCGAAGGATGTTAAAATAGCCAGAAAATTTGGCGCTGAAGGGATCGGTCTGTTCCGAACCGAGCATATGTTTTATGGGGAAGGATCGGAAAAGCCACTCTTCTTGTTACGAAAAATGATTTTAAGCAATACGGAAATGGAGCGCCGAGCTGCCTTGGAAGAACTGTTTCCCTATGTTAAAAATGAAATGAAAAAAACAATGGAAATCATGAACGGTCTGCCGGTAACGTTTCGTTTGCTCGATCCACCGCTTCATGAATTTGTTCCTCACAGCAAACAGAATCAACAGGAACTGGCCAGAGCCTTGAATGTTGATGTGGAAACTATTGCCAAACGAAGTGAGTTGTTCAATGAAAGCAATCCCATGATGGGCCACCGCGGGGTTCGACTGGGGATAACATATCCGGAAATTTCTGAAATGCAGTTTAGGGCCATACTTGAAGCGGCTGCTGAATTAATTAAAGAGGGCAATAAAGCCCATCCTGAAATCATGGTCCCGGTCACCTGTGATGTTAAAGAACTGGATAATATGAAGGTTCTTACGGATAAAATCTATAATGGCGTGATTGCAAAATTTAGAATTGATAAAATTGATTATCAGTACGGGACAATGATTGAAATTCCCCGGGCGGCTCTGCTGGCGGACAAAATGGCGGGAACCGCTGAATTCTTCTCCTTTGGCACCAATGATTTAACACAAATGACGTTTGGATTCAGTCGGGATGACATTGGCGGATTCATGGGAGAATATATTGATAAAAAAATTATCAAAGATGATCCGTTTCAGACACTGGATATTGAAGGAGTTGGGGCTTTAATCCAGATGGCAGTAACAAAAGGCCGATCAACACGTCCGAACCTGAAAATCGGCATTTGCGGAGAGCACGGCGGAGATGCGGCTTCGGTTGAATTTTGTTATCAATGCGGATTTGATTATGTCAGCTGTTCGCCATTCCGTCTGCCCATAGCACGCCTTGCCGCAGCACAGGCAGCCATTGTGGCGGAAGAAAATTAAAAATCTCGCAGGCCGGATTATGCTCTACGAGCGAACCTGGCCTGCGCATTTTTCTCCTTTCGGTTTTTTTCCGCCTACCCCTTTGCCTTTTTTGTTCGTTGCGTCAGATTAACCCCTTCGTCTCTTGTCATTGGTTGTTTAGCGGGTTTCTTTATATTTTCTTTCAATACGCATAATGCTGGTTTTTGCCAGCGTCGATCCCGGATCGATTTCAAGCGCCATCTGAAATGCCTGCATTGCCTTTTGTAAATCACCCCTACCGGCCATAACGGCTCCTATACCGCAATACACTTCCGGAAAATTCGGTTTAAATGAAAGTGCCGTTTTATAATGGGACATGGCCTTGTCCGTCATGCCTTTCCGGAAATACGCATTTCCCAGATTCAGCCAGGCGGTCGGCAGGTTTTGCTTAATTGCAATCGCCTTTTGATAATATGCGATGGCGTTATCTGTTTGTCCCTTTTTGGCGAAAGCGGTGCCGATATTCAGATATGCCAGTTCAAAATCCGGTTTGATCGCAAGGGCTTTTTTGTATTGTCCAATAGCTTCATCCACCTGCTCCTGTTTGAGTAACGCTTCACCATAATTTAAATGGGCCACCCAGTTGTCGCGCGTCACCGATAAGGCATGTTCAAAAAGTGTTTCACTGTTTTTCCATGTCGCCACCTGATTCAAGGTCATTATAGAAAACGTTAATATTGTGGCTACCGTTGCCATGCCGAGAATCCATTGAGTGATTCGAAATTTAATTATCAAATGATGTATGCCCCACACTGCGACAATGAACAGGCCAATCAATGGAATATATGTGTAACGGTCGGCCATGGCCTGGGTCCCTACCTGTATCAACCCGATGACCGGCAAAAGCGTTATTAAAAACCATGACCATCCCACAAGCAAAGCGGGATTTTTTTTATGCCGAAAAGATACAGCGCTCGTAATCGCCAGCAATACCAAAACGCTGATCATTAGGCGTAAGATACCTATATCATGCTGATAAGGGTAAATGGCCGCAAGGTTATTCGGACAAATAGCCTTAAAAATATATCCCGCATAAGAGTCCATTGAATTCATCAGTCTGAGTGAAAAGGGAAACCCTGTTAAGGAACCCATGGCATCGCTTGTTTTTTGACTCAATATGGCAATAATGCAGAAAA
>JAJRPH010000126.1 GCA_024280875.1 Deltaproteobacteria bacterium
ATGTTCAGGGGGGGGGCGTTCAAGCCTCGGACATCGCCGTATTCCTTTCAGGGGCTGGGGGAAGAAGGTTTAAAAATTCTTGCAAAAGTCCGTGAAACTTTCGGGATGCCTGTTGTGACGGAGGTGATGGATCTGGCTTGTTTTGATATGGTGGAGGAATATGCGGATATTATCCAGATCGGTACCCGCAATATGCAGAATTTCAGTCTGCTTCGCCGTGCCGGGGAAGCAAAAAAACCGGTGTTTCTTAAACGCGGAATGTCTGCAACGATTGATGAATGGCTGATGGCCGCTGAATATATCATGGCGGAAGGCAATCCGGAAGTCATCTTGTGTGAACGCGGCGTCAGAACATTTGTCCGTCACAGCAGGAACACTTTGGATCTTTCTGCGGTGCCCGTGGTTCAAAAGGAGAGTCATTTACCTATTATGGTTGATCCCAGCCATGCCGCAGGATTCCGCGATCAGGTGATGCCTCTTGCAAGGGCGGCGGCCGCAGCCAATGCCAATGGTCTTATGATCGAAGTCCATAATGAACCGGAAAAGGCAAAAAGTGACGGTGCCCAGTCCCTGTACCCGAAACAATTTGAAATATTGTGCCGGCAGATTCGTGCGATTGAAAATATTTTAAAGGAAACGGATGAATAGTAGTTGGCTGCTCAGATTTGTCGGCAACGGCTTAAAAACTGAAGAAAGATCGAAAGGGTTTGGTTTTGGAAAAAATTGAAATTCAAGGGAATACCGGACATTCGAATATATTTGTCGGGGAAAGACTGAAGAACCTTGCTTCGTATTTACATCAAAGACAGGTGGTCATCATAACAGATGATAATGTCGCCGGTTTTTACGAAAAAGAGTTTCCAAAAACCCATGTGATTCGGGTCGGAACCGGTGAAGGGTGCAAGACTCTTGAAACAGTTGAGCGAATTTATCAGCAGCTCATTGAACTTGAAGCAGACAGATCCGTATTCCTTCTGGGCATTGGAGGTGGGATCGTTTGTGATATCACTGGCTTTGTGGCATCTACCTATCTAAGAGGAGTCGAATTCGGTTATGCCCCCACCACGCTATTGTCACAGGTGGACGCCAGTGTGGGCGGGAAGACCGGCGTCAATTTTATGGGGTATAAAAATATGGTCGGTGTTTTCAATCAGCCTGAATTTGTCGTCTGTGATCCAACCGTTCTGGCAACTCTTCCCCGGCGGGAGCTTGTAAGCGGTTTTGCAGAAATCGTCAAGCATGCTGCCATTGCGGACGAGTTGTATTTTACGTACCTGGAAAAAAATGCAGCTAAAGCCCTTGCGCTGGAGCCGGAAGTCCTGCAGCAGATAATATATGACTCTGTCGTAATCAAGACAGATATTGTCAACCGTGATGAAACTGAGAAAGGGGAACGCCGGAAGTTGAATTTCGGCCATACGTTCGGGCATGCGATAGAAAAAACAACCGGTGTCTCTCATGGCGAGGCTGTCAGTATGGGTATGGTGGTTGCCGCTGAATTGTCGGCATCAAAAAATATGCTGACATCAAACGAAGTCAACAGAATAAAGCATTTATTACAGCTCTTTAAACTTCCCACAGAAACTCGTATGGATTATGATCCGGTTGTCGATGCCCTGGCTCGTGACAAAAAACGAGAAGGCAGCAGCATACATTTTGTATTACTCGCAGGAATCGGTCGGGCGGTAATTGACCGTATTACCATAGCAGAACTTGAAAACGTGCTGAAAGGTTAGATCTAAAAAGAACAGAGGTTATTTGATTCGAAATCTCGGGTGATTATTTTGTAGGTAAATACTGACAAGAGTATGAGCCAAAATCCTACAAAAAGTTCAGGGTTAAGCTGATATATAATTTTTGAAATTAATGTAAGATATGTAGATAATAACTTTGCAAAATCGAGGTTCTTATGGGGAACGCAAAACAAAAAATCGAAAACCCATATCAGCGTGAGGACGTTCTGGGAGCCATGCTCTCTTCCATTGGCGATCATATGAGCATGATGGATAAAGATCTCACGATCCTGTGGGCCAATGAGATCGCCAGGGATAATTTCGGTGATGATATTGTGGGGGAAAAATGCTACGCAGTCTTCCATAACCGGACCAAACCCTGCGAACCCTATCCTTGTATTGCCTTAAAAGCATTTAAGGACGGCCGGATCCACCAGCATGAAACAAAGGTGTTGGACAAAAACGGCAAAGAACTTTATTTTCACTGTACGGCCAATGTTTCATTAAGAGATAAAAAAACTGGAAGCCCGAAAGCCGTGATTGAAATTTCAAAGGATATTACCCAAGCCAAACAAATGGAAAGCAAGCGCCACCAATTACTGAAAATGGAGGCTATTGGAACCCTTGTCGGCGGAATTGTCCATGATTTTAACAATGTTCTGGGGATTATTCTGGGTAATACGGAAATGGCTTTAAACGATCTGCCGTCATGGGATCCGTCACGGTCATTTCTTTCTGAAATTAAAACTGCAGCCTTACGCGCTAAAGGGATGGTCTCAAGGATTCTTGCATGTTCCCGAAATACTGACGAACGAAGTATGTCGATTCATTTGAATCAAGCCCTTCAGGAATCCGTCAGGCTGATTCAGGAAACCATCCCGGCTTCCATAAACTTTCGGCAGGACATGGATGCGCCCCATGATTTTGTTCTGGCCGACCCGGTTCAGATACATCAAGTACTGATGAATCTTTGTACCAATGCCTGTGATGCAATGCATGAAACGGACGGAACCTTGTCGATCAATCTTAGGAATGTCATTTTGGATGAGCGGTTGTATGAAAAATTCCACGTTAAGGCACCGGGCACATATATAGAGCTGAGTGTAGAAGATACCGGAGACGGCATTGAAAAAGATATTGCCGATCGGGTTTTTGATCCGTATTTTTCATCCTGGAATTTCAGAAAAGGAAACGGGCTGGGGCTTTCAGAGGTTCACTGGATTATGGAATCGTTGGGAGGGAAAATCGCATTTAAAAGCAGCCCTGGCAGAGGAACTGTTTTTACAATTCTGCTCCCGGTGGCCGAGGCGGATGTATTGCCGGTACCCCGGGAACTGCCGTTTGTAAAAGGAAGCGAGAAAATTTTGTTTGTTGACGATGAAATCGCTTTGGCCAGACTGGGCAAGCAGATGCTGGAGCATTACGGGTACAACGTCACCATCAGTATTAATCCGTTGAAGGCGCTGGAACTGTTCAGGCAGGAGCCGGAGCAGTTTGATATGGTGGTCACTGATTTAACCATGCCGAATATGACTGGAGATAAAATGGTCGCTGAAATGATAAAAATAAAACCGGACCTGTCGGTCATTGTCTGCTCAGGACACAGTGATTTAATTGGTTCCGACATCACCGACCAAAAAGGGATCAAGGCCTTTATGGCAAAACCTGTTCGCATGATTGATTTGAATAATAAAGTCCGGGAAGTTTTTGATAGTAATTAAGGGGTTTAGTTCGAAGGCTGAAGAGAAATAAAGAACGCCGCAGTCCTTTATTGTTCTTCGATTCAAAAATATATCAATCGCAGTTGCAAACACTTAAATTTAGGGCATCAGCTATATGCTGTGGTTGCTTTTAGAAGTTGAAATGACGTAAAGTTATCGATATTCTGCACTTCTGAAAAACTTTGCAATACTGGTGAACAATACATATTTACCAATTTTGGTTTTAGTTTTTTGAAATTGAAATCCATCCACTAACTAAAACTGAAAATCATAGGAAATTCTCCTATGTAAGCCATTTGGGACGAAAAGAAGAATTCTTCATAATAATAATAAGATTAGCGTTTTATCTATCGTTGCTCAACAGGAACCCTCGGATTAACACAAAAGCAACCACTCAAGCAGATGCCGAAATCGAAATTAACTGTTTGCAATGATAGATAAAATGATAGACTGAACCAGCTTTTTACATTC
>JAJRPH010000127.1 GCA_024280875.1 Deltaproteobacteria bacterium
AATCGGGACGATATTCAACGCAGACCACTCGCCGATAATCACCTCAATGGTAAAAACCAGTCCGGCAATAGGCGCATTAAAGATGGCGGCCAGCGCGCCAGCCGTGCCGCAACCGACAAGTGCGACGCGCTGCCGGTCATTTAAAGAGAAAAATTGAGCGATATTTGAGCCAATGGCCGCGCCGCTCATTACCACCGGGGCTTCCGGTCCGGCCGATCCCCCGCTGCCGATGGTTAAACAACTTGAAATCAACCGCGAAAAACTGGATCGGAAACGCATCAGTCCGCCATAAAGGGAAACGCTGTAAACCACTTCCGGTACACCGTGCCCGGCTCCTTCCTTGATTATTCTTTCAAGAAACAGAGAAGACAAAGCCGCACCGATTCCCGGCATAATAAATGCCCACCACAAATGCCGGTAATGTCCCAGCAGCTCGAACATGGTGCCCAACCCCCGGTTCAGCGCAAGTGCGGCCAAACCGCTGCAGGAACCGACCAATGCTCCGAGGATGATCAGAATCAATCGATCATCAAAATGAAAAGACAACCACCGAGATGGATATCTTCTTATATTTAATCTTTTAAAAAATTTCACGACATAAAATTGATACACTCGTAAAAAGTCAGATTCCGATGGCAAAGAAAAAAGCTCCACCAATCTTATGAAATTGGTGAGGCGCGCAAATCCTGTGTGATGAGTTGTACTTATCGTACCATGAAGAAACGAAGGATGAAGCGCAACAAAAAATTTGGACTTTTTACGAAGCCATCAAAATTCAGCACAATCTTTATCTAAAACGTTTAAAACTTTGCAGGTGAGTCAAACCGCTGGTCCAGTTCTTCCATTTTTTTTAAAAAAACCTCAGGATCCTGAGCATGGTTTAAAAATTCTATAAATTCTTCATCCCTCAGGCAAAAAGAAAGCCTAGCCAGCAAATGGAGATGCCGCTTTGAGGACGGACAGATGAGAAAGAATAAAACAAAAACCGGCTGACGGTCTACCGCTTTATAATCCACCGGATTTTTAAGAAAACAGGTGGTAATAAAGGCCGGGATCTCTCCATAGTCCAATGGTGTCCGGGGATGAGGGATTGCCACACCCTTGCCAATACCGGTGGACATCAATTCTTCCCTTGCCAGCAGACTCTCAAGCAGGGTTTCTCTTTGGCCTTTTGTATCAAAACAGCTGATGCAATTCATCCCGGCCCGTATGACTTCTTCGACGGATTCACCTTCTATATTGTAATAGATACCGCCGCGTGCCATTGCCGAACTCAGATTGTCCACCTGATCTTCAGGCGCCTGTTGGACCTCAACACCCTGCGGTGTGTATGTCAGATTATTGCCATCAGCCCACTTTTTCAATGATGAATAGCTGAAAATACAATGATTTCCCTTTAATCGAACCGGGATTCTGCCCTGCCTGATCCACCGTTCAACGGTGTTGGGAGGAATATTTAAGGCGGTGGCCAGCTCTTGTAACTGAAGTTTCAAAATTAAAACACGCTGTCTGTTTTCTATAGGTTTTAAGTTTCCATATTCAAATGCGAAAAAAATCTAAAAAAGAGAAGATTGTCTTGTTATAGCTATTTTGGCTGGAAATCAATATAATTTATAAACTTGGCATTCCTCTACAGATCAAAAATTCCATTTAACTCAAATGATCTATTCTTCATACTCCCGTAAAAAGTATCTATTTTGGCACGAGATGGCTGAGTTAAAAGTTCCACCAATCCCATAAAATTTGGCAAGGCGTAGTGGTTTCTCAGGCCCGAAATCATACATGTAGTATCTTGAGTGTATGAAAAAACGCTACAACGCAGTAAATGGGACTTCTATGTAACTTCATAACCATTTGAAATGATGGACAAGTTATTTTCTGGTACAGTGGTGATTCGTCACCATGAAAAGCTTTTTACGCAGCCATCATTCTTCATATCCGTCCATCCACCAGGCATCCCATGGGGTCGACATGATTTCTTTTGCCAGCTGTTTCCCGATATCTGTTTTTAACCGTTGCCGGACCACCGGCAGCCATTGATCCGGACTTTTATGCCCGATGTCAGCAATGGATTTTAAATTCAGAATAAATGACAGCTGATCCGCATCATATGCCATCATGGATTCATCTGTCTCCTGTTCGTTAAATTCCGTTATCAGCCCGGCCATGGATTGACCAAACGGCAGGTTCCGGGTTGCATCCGCTACGGCTTTATCCTCATCAGCGGTCACGTATTTTTTCTGCACATAATTCTGGTCCCCGATTCTGGCTTCCGGAAAATCATGCACCAGGCACATGGATATCAGCCGGAATGAATCAATTCCCGGCGCCAACATAGACATTACATAAGCGATAAACGTTGTGCTAAATGAATGCTCCGCCACCGATTCTTTTCCAGCACCCAGAAAATGGAACCCTGTCCTGGGAATGTTTTTCAATATGTTTGCCTCAAACAACAGTGCAGCAATATTTTTCATCTTCAGCCCTTATCCGTTAAATATTATCCCTTTGACCAGGCCAGAAAAACAATAACCAAAGCGCCGGCCGCAGACAACCATTGAAAATTTTTTACAGGCGTTTTTTTGATAAACAAGGCATATACGCTCCCTAGCAGTATCCCGCAAAAAAAACCAAACAGGTGCGCCATGATATCGGTTTCAGCCCCCCCGGAACCGAGCAGCCCCAGAAGCGCCAATCCGCATGCCATAGGTACCCACGCACTTTTAATTTTTTTCGAGGTGCGTTTATTCTTAAACCCCTGATAACCGGCCAATATACCGATCGCCCCAAATACTGCGGTTGAAGCGCCAATTGAAACATGTCCGCTCTCATACATGAATGCATTGGTCAGGTTTCCGGCAACTCCGCTGGTAAGGACCATCAGCCACCCGACTCCCCAACCGGTTACGGAACATACCGCTGTTCCAAAAATAAAAATACCGATCATATTTCCGGCAAGATGCACTTCATCCTTGTGAAGCATTAACGCAGTCACCGATCGGTAATATTCGCCGTCAATGATCTTGACCGCAGATGCGCCGAACCGGTTAATGACCTCTTTTGCGTCACCTGAATTTTGAGCCAGCATATACCACAATAGAAGCATAATGGATACGATAATACCTGAAATGATGGTGCCTGCCCGGATCTCAACATTTTTTTCACTAAAATCCTGGCGGGCATTTTTATTCTCTTGAAAATACAGCTCCATTGACCTAAGCGCCCGGTCGTAATGGGACTCATCAACCCAGACATCCCAACTGTTTTTACTTCTCGTAATCCGATGGGGCACTGCCGATGAAGACAGAACCAGAGCGCAAATGTCGGTCTGTTTTTGTGTTAAATTTTCAAAAAGGATATACATGCATGGAATGCCATCATTTAAAAAATATTATTAATCAAAATATGATATAACATTTCGCCTGCAAGGACAACACTCATAATTATTGAAAACTTTGCACTTAGCAGCACTCAAAAAAAATAATTCAAAAAAACTTTTATCTCCGCACTGTTTTCAATGGGCGCAAGTTATCCAGATAGAATCCGCAATTCCGCAATGGAGCTTGACAAATCAAAAATCGCACCCATTTTATAAAAAAATCATCTCCAGCCTGTAATCATTCAAATAGTTTTAAAAAATAGAAATTAAAGGAGTCGAAATGGAACGTAAAAAACAAACCCATGAATTTAAAACCGAAGTTAAACAGTTCATGCATTTAATCATCAATTCCTTGTATTCCAACAAGGAAATCTTCTTAAGGGAATTAATTTCAAACGCCTCGGACGCCATTGATCGACTTAGCTTTAAAGCACAGACCGATAACAAAATCCTTGGCAGCGACACGGATTATAAAATAAAAATCACTCCGGATAAGGAGAATAAGACCCTGACTATATCCGATAACGGTATCGGCATGACCTATGATGAAATAGTCGAAAATATCGGCACCATTGCCCGCAGCGGAACCGCAGCGTTTATGAAAGCGATGGAAAATTCCAACAACAAAGATACGTTGACGCCCGAACTCATCGGCCAATTCGGGGTCGGCTTTTACAGCGGATTTATTGTTGCCGACAAGATCACAATCATTACCCGGGTTGCCGGAGAGGAGACCGCGACTCAATGGGAGTCCACCGGTGACGGATCGTATACCATTGAACCGGTAACCAGAGATGCCAGAGGAACGGATGTTATTTTATCGTTAAAAACAATGGAAAAAGATGAGCAGGATTTTACCGAAGAATGGACCATTCGTAACATTGTAAAAAAGCATTCAGACTTTGTCAGCTACCCCATTGTCATGGATGTGGAACATGACGAGTTTGAAACCGACGCAGAAGGCAAACAGGTTCTGGATAAAGACGGTAAACCCGTCAAAAAAGGGACTACTGTAAGCGAAGAGACCTTAAATTCGATGAAGGCGATATGGGCCAGGGATAAAAAGGATATTACTGAAGAAGAATACAAGGATTTCTACTCGCACATCAGCCACGACTGGAACCCCCCGCTGACCCAACTCCATTTAAAACTTGAAGGCCTTACCGAGTACAACGCCCTTATATATATTCCTTCCCAGGCCCCCATGGATTTGTTCATGCCGGAAAGAAAACACGGGGTTCAGCTGTACTGCAGACGAGTCTTTATCATGGATGACTGCAAGGAATTAATTCCTGAATACCTTCGCTTTGTCAAGGGAGTTGTCGATGCCCCGGACTTAAACCTGAATATCAGCCGTGAAATTCTTCAGCAGGATGCGCTGGTCAGAAATATTCATAAAAACCTGGTCAAAAAAATCCTTGATGCGCTGGATCACTTAGATGCTGAGAAATATGATAAATTCTACAATGAATTCGGTGCGGTCATCAAAGAAGGCATCCATTCCGACTGGGGCAACCGTGAAAAAGTCTCAAAGCTTGCACGTTATAAATCGACCAAATCCGACGGCAAATGGGTCTCTCTTCAGGAATATGTCAACAACATGAAACCGGATCAGGAAGACATCTATTATATAACCGGCGACAACCTCACATCCATACTCAACAGTCCGCACTTAGAGACCCTCAAAGAAAAAGATTTTGAAGTGCTTCTGATGACCGACCCGGTAGATGAGTTTGTCATTCAGTCCCTTCCGGAATTTGAAAAAAAGAAATTCAAAAGTGCGGAAAAAGGCGACCTTGGCCTTGATAAAGTGGATGAAGAGAAAAAAGAAATATTTTCGTCTTTATTTGAAAAAATCAAGTCTCTTCTGGAAGAGAAAATCAAAGACGTCAAACCCTCTTCCCATTTAAAAGACTCAGTTTCCTGTCTGTCCGGTGATTCGTATGACATGAGTGCCTACATGGAGAAACTGCTCAAATCGACAGGCCAATCCATGCCGGACTCAAAACGGATTCTTGAGCTGAATATCGGCCATCCGGTGATGGAAAAAATCCAGTCTATATATGAAAAGAACAATGATGACGATTCTTTAAAAGATTACAGCAACCTGCTGTATGATCTGGCAATTATCGGAGAAGGCGGAAAAATTGAAAATCCGGCACGATTCAGCAAAATTATCGGTGAAGTAATGGCCAAAGCACTTTAATTATAATTTATATTTTTATAACAGCCCGGGAACGTTTCATTCAAAACGTTCCCGGGCTGTTTTCTGCTATTGCAAAGAAATCCTTTATTATCCCAATATTTATATTATTATTTCCAATACAGAACAAACCCTCACACCTTTAACGATTTAATCCGTTAAATTATTTGTCAAGTTTACTATGATAAATGAATCTATGTTCTTCATGAATTAATCAGGATTTGATATAATCACTTGCAATTATATATGGATTAATTTATAGTGGATAGGATTAGATTGTAAAGTAATAGTATTACAAACATCTGCCGGGAATAATAATTTAATCAACTCAAAATAAAAGCCATTTCAAATGAAGCCGAAAAAAAAAATGCGGGTAATGATCGTTGACGATGAAGATCATGTCAGAAAACTCATCACAACGGTCATTAAATCCATGAACTGTGAGATCGTCGGCGAAGCAGGTAATGGAAAAGAAGCGGTATCATTATTCCGTACTTTGAAACCCAATATGCTGCTTCTGGATATCAATATGCCTTTAAAATCCGGAAAAGAGGCACTGGCTGATATAAAAAAAAGATACCCTAACGCTTTTGTTATAATGCTGACATCCCTGACCGATAAAGAGACGGTGGAAGACTGTATCGAACTCGGAGCTTCCGGGTTCATACGAAAAGATCTCCCGCTTGACGAGATGCGCGATGTCATCAAAAAAACCTGGACCGCATACAGAGAATCCCTTACGCAGGAATAAAATGAACACAGAAGAAAAATATCATCTGGCCGACATGCTCAGGGAGATTGATGATGACATCCTTGAACAGGAAAAAGACCTGAGCCAGGAAAAGAATATTCCCCAGGAGACCATCACCGAGCTGATGATCGCAAATCTTAAGCAAAAGAAAAAAAAGATTACCTGATACAGGACATTGTATTAACGATGATGAATCCGCCAAAAATTGAAAATCCTCTTTTTTTTAAATTGTTAAAAGAAAAGCAGATCATTCCTGACGGATTCATATCCGATCTGCTCTATGAACTGGAAGGAAATGCCTTAGATGTCCTGGCGACACTTATCCAGAGCGGTATCGGCACCAAAAGACAGTTGTGCCAGCTCTGGTGCAACTCCATCGGCATTGCTCACGTTGATCTTGAAAAATCCCTGTTTCAATCGGATGTGGTCCGGAAATTACCGGAACGGTTTGCTCTACAGAATTATGCCATCCCCATATATCAGATGGGCGATACGGTGACAGTGGCCACACCGATTCCGGACAATATCGCGCTTAAAAGACAGATTGAGATTATAATCAAGGGACCGGCGAATCTTGTTTTTGCATTACCACAGGATATTGAGTGGGCTATTGAAAATGAGTATCAGACGAATACCGCCTTATATGAATTTTTCACCAAAATTTCCACCAGCAAAGTGTTTGAAGCGGACAATCCCATCAGCGAAAAAGCGTTTGAAGAAATCGCCGGCAAGGAATCCATTAATCAGCTTCATGTCTGCCTGATTCTGCTGGGTATTATTGAGCATACCAGCGAAATCCAAATCGACCCGGAAAAACATATTGCCAGAATCTGTTTTATTATCAACGGCAATTTCCATCAAAGACTGCAACTTGAAAAAAGCGTTTATAATCAGCTGTTAAAAAACCTGAAAACCATGGCAAAATTAAGTGATACCCGGAGAGATGACGCGCAATACAGCCGGATCATCTTCCCGGCCCCCGGAAAAAAATTTGACATCCAGTTTTTGAGCCTGCCCACTGAATTCGGGGAAAAAATCTTCCTGAAGATGATGGACCGGCAGTCATTACAACAAATACCAAGAATGTCTGATTTATATCTGTCCCTCAAACAGATGCGCCGACTCGAGCACCAGCTCACTATCCGGAAAGGCATAATGCTCATTTCCGGACCGTCTCCGTCTGATTACAGCAGCCTTGCCTATTCAATTATCAAGAAAATCCGTTCTTTAACCAAACAACCAATCATGACCGTGGAAGATTCACCAGGGTGGCTGTTAAAAGAAGTGGACCAGTACCAGGTAAACCCAAAGGCGAATTTCACACGTTCGGATGCATTCAAATCCTGCCTGAATCACCACCCGAGCCTCATCTATGTTCAGAACATTAATGATCCTGAAATTACCGGCGACCTTCGACACGCTGCTGAAACCGGACAATTTATCCTTGCCGGGATCAATGCCGCCGATGTGTTTGACGCGCTCAGCAGCACCCGGTTGGGCATCGGTAGTGAAATCACCTCCATCATCCACCAGCATATGGTTCGACGACTGTGTGATCATTGTAAAAAAAAGTACCCGCTGTCGCTCAAAGAAATGGAGAACCTGTTTATTTTTGACGGCGACCCCAAAGTGTTTGCCTATCGCGCGACCGGTTGCCCGTTTTGCCGGCACACAGGATATCACGGTCATATCGGTATCCAGGAACTTATAGTGATCAATGATGATATCAAAAATTCGATCAACAAAAACACAACAATTAGTGATATTAAAAACATCAGTAAAGAGATCGGTTTCCAGAGCAAGGGATATGACGGAATTAAAAAAGTTCTCCGGGGCCTGACCTCTTTAGAAGAGGTTCTATCGCTGCACTCAACATGATACTAACTGACAAATTCTCTTGTATTTGAATGCTGTTTTTTTTACATAGCCGGATATTGAATCCATATAAACGACCGACATGTTTTTACGGATAAAGCCTTTAAATATTGGAAGATATTAACTCTATTTAAGAGATGTTAAAAAAATGATGAACATACTTGTAGCAGATGATGATGCGGCGGCCCGAAAAATGGTATCTAAATATCT
>JAJRPH010000128.1 GCA_024280875.1 Deltaproteobacteria bacterium
ATCGAAAATCGATCCGTGATTGCTGCTGTATCTAAATTATAGCGCGAATCCGGACGGAACTCAGGTACGCCCTGGTGAAGATCGCCGATTTTGACTCCTGCCCCTTTCCAGGCGCCGAAAATCGTCAGGCACACCACCACCATAACGATGACAGTAGCCGCCTTTTTTTCGGCACAGCCTGATATAAAACGCCAGACAGGTGCGAGATGTTCAGCCCGGCGATGAAGCTTGCGCCGGTATTTCTCACTGGTCGGCGGAAACGAAATAAGCACCGGCAGCAGCATGCCGTTAACAACAATAATGACAGCCACACCGATACTTGCGGTCAGTGCGACCTCCTGGATGATTCGGACAGGTATCAGATAGATAGTGAGAAAACCGATGGTATCGGTAATCAGGGCGGTCACGCTGGGCACCAGCAGGCGGCGAAAACCGGCACGGGCAGCTTCGATCGGGGTGGCACCATTGTAAAGTTCAGAGCCCGTGGAACTGACCATCTGAACGGCATGGCTTACGGCAATCGCAAAAATAAGGAAAGGCACCAGAATAGCCATGGGGTCAATACCAAACCCCAATATGGGCAACAGTCCTAACTGCCAAACCACGGCTGTTGTGGCCGAACATAACACGGCAGCCGTTCGCCAGAATGACATACTGTAGAGATAAACCATCAGTGCTGTAATCAAAAACGCGATTCCGAAAAAAATGACCACGCGTTTGGCGCCTTGTGCCATGTCGCCGATGACTTTCGCAAACCCGATGATATGAACGTCAATGTTCTCAGTTTGGAATTTTGCTCTGACCTTTTCTTCCAGGTCCCGGGAAACCTTCAGATAGTTGAGCTTCTTGCCGGTATTCGGGTCCATGTCAAGCAGACCGGCACTGATAATAGCCCCGGAAAAATCATTCGCCACCAGGCGACCCACAATACCGGATTTGAGCACGTTCTGCCGCACCCGCTCCAGCCCTTCGGGTGTGGGCTGAAAATCAGCCGGAATAACATTACCCGCATCGATCCCATCCTCGGTCACCTCGAGATAACGGACGTTTGACGTAAAAAGAGATTTGACTTTACTCCTTTCCACACCCGGCAGAAAAAAAACCTCGTCAGTGGCGCCCTTTAAGGCGGAAAAAAACTCCGGCGTGTAGATATCTCCGTCTTTAGCAACCAGGGCGATGATGATCCGGTTGCCACCACCAAAGCTCTCCTTATGATCGAGATATGTCTTCATGTATTCGTGTTCCAGAGGAAGGAGCTTTGCAAAGCCGGCATCAATATAGAGCTTTGATGATGAGTAGCCCATAAACACGGTGATGGCCGCAAAAATTATGAGAATCAGACTGCGACGCCAGAAGATAATTTTTTCCAAAAATAAAATCATGAGATAAATTTTCCCATTTCCTGTTCCTGAGATAAACGTTTACAATCTCGTAAAAAGACGAATTTCGATGGCAAAGTATAAAAGTTCACCATTCATATAAAATTGGCAAGGCGCGCAAATCCGTCATTGATAATTCGTACTTGTCGTACCATGAAGAAACGAAGGATGCAGCGCAACGCAGAATTCGGACTTTTTACGAAGCCATCAACGTTAATGGTTGACGGTAAGGCCATCAATCTCCAGCTTCTTCACCCCGAATTGGCCGACCAGAATCACGGCCTTGCCATCAGGTGCGACGGATGTCATGATATCTTTTCGACTGGGATGCATATAATATGTAAAATTATTGCCCCCATCCCGGCTTATCAGCACCGTACCTGCCAGTCCGGTGATAATAATTCTGCCATCGTCAAGGCGAATGCCTCCCATGAGGGTGGAACCGGTCCCGGTATCAATCTCCTGCCAGGTATCGCCTCCGTCGTCTGTTCGAAACATATGGCCGCGCAATCCAAAAATAAGCAACGAGTCACCATCAAGCGGAAGGATGCCCAAAAAAGAACCATGATACGGTGACGCCAGTGAAGCCCAGCTTTGCCCGTCATCATCCGAACGATAGATCGTGCCCATTTCAGCCGCAATATAAATCCGCCCTGTGGCACTTTGGACGATTTGGTTCAAGCAGAACTCCTCAATATACTCTTCTTCAGCGTCTTCAAAATCCGCAGCTTCATCTTCATCAAAACCAAACGCACCCATAAGTGCGGATTCCTCATCAGAGATGCCTTTATCTTCAACAAAAGACTTCGTGATATTCAGCTCCTCGGACCGCCATGTACTCCCGCCGTCCTCGGTTTTGAAAAGCAAACCATAGGCGCCAACAGCAAAACCGGTATTTGCATCTTTAAACCATATATCCAGCAAGGGTCGTTCATCATCTGTTTTGCCATGGACGATCTTCCAGGTTTTCCCGCCATCTTTTGTGCGTAAAATCTCCTGATAATAGCTGACTGCAAAGCCTGTGTTCCTGTCTTGAAAATAAACGCCGGTGAGTGTACTGCGGGTGGGAACGTCGGCTTGTTCCCATGTGGTACCGCCATCACCGGAAATCAAAATATGTCCCCGCTCTCCCACAACGACCATATCACCGTTATAAGAAACCCCATCGAGGAGCAAAGACCGAATTGCCAGAGGCGCTTTTAACGAATAGTTCGGCTGGGCAAAAGCGGATACCGGGATCAATACGGATAGCATTAACGCCATTCGAAGCAGCATCCAGAACCGAATATTTTTCATGCTACAGTATGTCTGTTTTAGCCTGTTAAACTCCATGATATGCTCCTTAAAATTTGCTAAGGCGGATAAACCGGAAAAGTTAAAAATGAACTAAAGTTATAGACTGCGCTTTTCAGCGCGCTCATTTGAAATTTTTTTAAAAAATTAAAATTATAAATGCCGAAGGCATTACATAAACTTTAGATCGCTTTAGCCACTTCGCACTTTTTAAGTTTTGCAATGTTTTGCCTTCTTACCTTGTTCCCATTCGCCTTAACGCTGCAGGTGTAAAAAGATTAGGAGACATTTTTGTATTGAAAACATATTCATTCTCTTCATTGTGCATAGCAAATACAAGGTAGCGACCGGACTGGAAGTCGTAGGTAAGCTCGCACGTGGGTAAGATTGCCGGTACATCGTAATAAT
>JAJRPH010000129.1 GCA_024280875.1 Deltaproteobacteria bacterium
TGTATGGCGCTCTCAAAATTGCTGAATTGGCACGGTCGGCTGTTGAACAACTCAAAATACCGAATAAGGCATCCTCGTCAGGATCGCCTTTTATCACATTAAGCCTCGGCGTATCAGCAATGGTACCTACTCAAAGCCTTTCGCCCGACGAGCTGATAAAAGATGCCGATAATGCCCTTTATGAAGCCAAAAAATCAGGACGGAATCAGGTAGCCTCCGGGAAACAAAAAAAGGGGGAACCGGCACAAATACCGCATCCCCCCTGAAAATTCTAAGAAGCAGAAAAATTTTAACGTTTTGAAAACTGGAATCTTGCGCGGGCACCTTTCTGACCGTATTTCTTACGTTCTTTCTTTCGTGGATCACGCTTTACAAAACCCGCTCTTTTCAAAATTGCTCGAAAATCCGGGTTAACCAAAAAAAGGGCCTGCGTAATACCATGCCGGACAGCCCCGGCCTGCCCCACCGTTCCGCCACCTTTAACAGTGACTCGGATATCAAATTCACCCACAGTATTGGTCAACTCAAGGGGTCGTTCTGTAATCTGCCTTGCGGCATCCACGCTAAAATATTCATTCATCGGCTTGTTATTGACGATAAATTCACCCTTTCCGGGTTTCAGCCATGTTCTTGCGACAGCAGTCTTACGCCTTCCGGTTGCATAGTAGCTATTTTCTTGTCCCATTAAACGCTTTGCTCCAATATAATGATTAAATTAATAAATTTTTAAATACTTGCTTTCACATCAAAAATCTGAGGCTGCTGAGCTTTATGCGGATGTTCGCTGCCTGCATATACCTTCAATTTGCTGAACATTGAACGCCCCAGTGAATTTTTCGGAAGCATGCCTTTAACTGCAAACCGAACAAGATCTTCAGGCCTTTTTTCAAGAAGCTTTTCAGCGGTTATTTCTTTTAAGCCGCCGATATATCCGCTATGATGGTAATACATTTTCTGCTTTAGTTTTCTGCCGGTTAAAACAATTTTATCCGCATTAACCACAACAATAAAATCACCGCAATCCACATGGGGCGTGAACAGCGGATTATGTTTTCCTCTTAGTCTTGCGGCCACGACACTGGCAAGACGTCCGAGGACCAGTCCTTGGGCATCCACAACCCACCACTTTTCCTGAATATCGCCCCGTTTGGCACTGTAAGTATATTTCTTCACTTTATATAACTCCTGTCAAAAATTTAATTCGTGATAATTAATGAAAATTTATCCGGATGTCAAGATAAAACTGAATTATTATCAGACAGTTCATCACCGGCACGTCCATCATAATTGTCACGAATTTCGTTTTTGATTATAGATGGCACGATTCACAGCTGATCTATTTGACAAATCAATCTTAAAAAAAATATTACATTACGTTTTTAGGAGTCGAAGTCAAGTTTTTTCTGACAGATATTTATACCATGTACAGCCAAATAAACGGCAGAAACCATTACTGTCCGGCAAGTACGGTGATTGAAACGATACTTCCCCTTGATGCCCCGCAAAATTCAGATGCATTTCCGCAATTGACTGAAATTTCAACAAACCCCATACTTCCTACGATTGCCAGCAATGACTGGGGTTCGGCATCCCGGTAGTAGGCAGATAAGCCGGCGATCTGCTGATCGCCAATCAGGATATTCAAATCACGACCATTTAAAGGACCGAATGTTTTTACGATAAACGGATGATCAATATTGGTAATTAAATTTCCAAATCGGTCAACGCCTATGACAGCCCCGACGATTTCGCCGGTTTGTGACTGATACGGCATCGGCAAATCCAGGCATAACGCCTGATTCGTCTTAATTCCAGTACCTAAGCGATCAACCGGCAAACCTTTGCTTAAATGGCCGGCAACCGGCGCAAAAATATCCCGCCCATGAAAAGTCTGGCTGACCGGCTTAAGAAAATAACTGTCATTTTCAACGGTTGTGATGGAATCGACTTTACCGGACTTCAGGATAAGACTCAGTACGCCGTTATCCGGTGCCAGAAAGCAATGCCCTGCCATTGATACCGCTATAATTGCGCGATGACTACCGACCCCCGGGTCAACCACCGCCACATGTATCGATCCGATTGGAAAATAACGGTAAGCGGAAAAAAGACAATATGCAGCGCCCTGAATATCCTGGGGCCTGATATCATGCGTGATATCAATAATCACGGCAGACGGATTTTTCGAAAGTATAACACCCTTCATTATCCCGACATAAGGATCGGAAGTCCCGAAATCGGTGATAAGAGTAATCATTGACAATAATCCGGATTTCTCACGATGATTTCTGCAAATCAAGGTGTTTGTAAGCCATTTCCGAGGCGCGTCTGCCGGCCGCTGTTCTCATGATAAACCCGATTTTCAATAAAAAGGGTTCCACGACATCAACCAGGGTATCCGATTCTTCCTGAAGCGTTGCAGCCAGTGCCTCAATCCCGACAGGCCCCCCGTTATAATAATTAATTACCGTCAATAAATACCGGCGGTCAAGGGGTGTCAGTCCGACTGCATCCACTCCCTCCAATTCCAGCGCTTCTTCGACCGTTTTTTGAGTGATTCTGCCGTCAGCGCGGACCTGGGAATAATCCCTGGCCCGTTTTAACAGGCGGTTTACGATTCTCGGTGTTCCACGGGACCGCCTGGCCAGTGCAACCGCCCCGCCGCTGTCAATTTGCAGATTCAGCAATGCCGCAGAACGCCGGACAATTGTTTCAAGATCTTCAGTATTGTAAAAATCAAGACTCCGGAAAAGGCCAAATCGATCCCTTAACGGAGCTGACAGCAATCCGACCCGGGTGGTTGCCCCCACCAGCGTAAACTGTTTTAATTGAAACCGATGGCTCCTTGCATGAATCCCCTTGTCAAAAATAAAATCTATGGAGAAGTCCTCCATGGCCGGATACAATAATTCCTCGACTGCCTTGGGGGTACGGTGTATTTCATCAATGAACAAAACATCACCGGTTTCCAGGTGGGTCAGCATTCCGATAAGGTCCCCACCTTTCTCAAGAGCGGGCCCGGAAGTCACCACCAATTTGGTATTCATTTCATTGGCAATGATATGGGCGAGGGTGGTTTTGCCAAGCCCCGGCGGTCCGTGAAACAAGACATGTTCGAGCGCCTCCCCCCGCTGCTTGGTTGCTTCAATGGCAATCTCCAACGTCTCCAAAACCTCGGACTGTCCGATGTATTCATGTAAACGTTCCGGGCGGAGTGATATAATTTCCGGTTCCTGATCAATGGGCAGTGTAGAGCTTGACAGAATGCCCTGTTGCTCGGACGAATAGGATATAATATCATCACTCATTTAGCATTTCACCCCGATACACTTCATCAAAAAGATCTTCAGGATTAGAAATTAACGGTTTGCGTTTCATCGCCGCTTTGACCATCTGTTTTGCTTGAAGCATTTTATGGCCCAGCTGATCCACCAGAACACCGATGACTTGATCAACAAAGTCTTCCGATGGCAATGGTTTGTCTGTTTCTTCATCCCTGATCAATGCAAATTTACCCATTTTACCCTGAAGGGT
Organism: Deltaproteobacteria bacterium; assembly: GCA_024280875.1. Classification (GTDB taxonomy): domain Bacteria; phylum Desulfobacterota; class Desulfobacteria; order Desulfobacterales; family Desulfosalsimonadaceae; genus SURF-3. The sequence continues at coordinate 3,535 of JAJRPH010000129.1, forward strand.
TGCAATAATTTTTCTGGCAGTCCTGTCTCCAATACCGTTTAATCGCTTCAAAGCCTCCAGATTTTTGGATTCAATAGCCCGTGCAATGTCACGTACCGACAGATTCAATGCCTTGATCGCTTTCAGGGGACCAATAGCCTCGACAGATAAAAACATCAGGAAAAATTCACGTTCAGCTTCCAGATGGAATCCGATTAATACCGGCTTGGGCTGGCGTTCCGTCTGGTGATAATAAATAAACAGCGAAACAGTATCTCCGACGGATTTTACGTTGATTGTCTCCATTACGAATAACGGAACGAGTACCTCATACCCCACCTGATTGGCCAGCAGGATAATACGATCCTCTTCTTTTTTTAAAAGGGTTCCTTCAAGGTATGCAATCATTGTGATTCACTTTTCAAGTTTGCCGGCCGGTTAACAATTGGGAATCCCACCGGAAGAGTCCGATCATTGCCAGCGCCATTGCATCTGATGCATGATAGGGCTTGATAGGCTTCTGATGATTCAGACGGCGCCGGACACTTTCCTCAAGCTGTTTTTTCCCTGCACTCCCGCTTCCGGTTAAAACCTGCTTGGCCTCACGAACGGGGATCTCCATGACAGGTATATTTTTACGACATCCGGCAAGCAGTATGACACCTGTAACTTTGCCTAAAGTTATTCCCGACTGGGGAAATTTTTCAACGGAAAACACATCTTCCACCACCATGACATCGGGGGATTCATCGTCTAATAACACTGAAAGCTTAGTGTAGATCAGGTTGAGCCGATCGGAAAGTTTATACTTTGGAGATGTCTTAATCGTCCCGTATGAAAAACTTTTTATGGTCAAACCCGTCCCGTTCAGAACAGCAACACCTGTTGCGGCTAACCCGGGATCAATCCCGACAACCTTAATCATCCGTTATAATGGAAAAATCTAAAAATAGTGTTTTACTCAAGCTGAGAGACCTTCTTACGGGCAATCTTGGCTTCGTTTGCATCCGGATATTTTCCGATCAGTTCCTTAAAGACCAGCCGGGCATTGACATCTTCTCCGAGTTTATGGAAAGCAATCCCCTGTTTCAAATAGGCGGACTGAATTTTATTGCCCTTGGGATAATTTTCAATCACTTCCTGATATTCAATGATCGCTTTCTGATACCATCCTTCAGTAAAATAAATTTCCCCGATCCAAAAACGTGAATTGTCTGCCTTATCGGATTTTGGATATATTTCCAGAAACTTTTCAAATCCCTGCCGCGCAGTCTCATAGTCAGCTCGGTCATAGGCCTTCTTAGAGACAGTGTACAATTCATCTTCGGACATTTTATCCGGATTCGGCGGCGCATCCTTGCTCTTTGCAGCGACTTCTCCGCCAGGCTCGAACCCGACAAAATTCTCGATACGCTGAATCCGGGTTTTATTTTCCGAAACCGTTTGTGAAAAATGATTGATTGTGTTGCTGTTCTTTTTCAAGGAACCTTTAAGTGCCTGAATGTCCTGACTGGCCCGGTGTTCGATTTCATCAAACCGGCCGTTTAAATCTCTGACTTCCTCTCTAAATTCATAGAACTCAGCTCCCTGGCCGGCATACATGTCTTTTAAACTGTTTCCTGTGGTTGTCTGATTCCCCACATCAATTTTTAATTGCTGAATTGAATTCTGCAGGGATTTATTTTCCGTTTCCAGCCGGGACATCCGCCGTTCAAGACGTTTGAAATCTTTATCCGATGCACATCCGGCAAAAACAACCAGAGCACATATCACTAAAATAAATTTAATACGCATCATTAACACTCCTGCTTTATTACAGGCACTTTATTGCTATGAATTAAACTATATAGGGTAACGCTGCAGCCTCTGTTGGCTACAGTGTTACATTGTATTAATTTTGAATTTTAAAGTGTGCCCGTCTATTTTTAGCCCAGGCATTTTCATTGTTGCCGAAATCAACCGGACGTTCTTCACCGTAGCTGATTGTACTTAATCGAGAAGCGCTGATACCGGCATTTATCATAAACATTTTGACACTCTGGGCACGTCTCTGTCCCAGGGCAATATTATATTCTTCAGTACCTCTTTCATCGCAATGCCCTTCAATTAAAACGGAAGTACCGGGATTTTCTCTAAGCCATGAGACTTTCTTTGTGAGAACCAGCCGGGCGCTGGATATGAGCGCGGCATCATCAAAATTAAAATAAACATCCTCATTCACAAACTTCATTCGGGATTGTTCTTTAACCCGGACAGCTTCCTGCTCCTGAAGCCGTTGAGCTTCCAGTTCTTCTTCAGACAGGGACTGGGCGGAATCACCCTGTCCCTGATCAACTGCAGTGCCTAGTTCTGTTTCAGATGGATACTGTTCCATTGGGTCCATACGGGACTTTTTTTTGGAGCATGACGATACTGTCATTAAAAAGCCAACCATGAGAATAGCCACTCCGATTTTAAAATAAATATTACCTTTTTTCATGTTGCTTCTCCTTAATAAATATTAAGTTCATTAATTTTTCACAGTCCCGCAAATACAATTTTTAAACTAAAATTGATAATGCCGGAGGCATTAACCACAACATTAGCTCACTTTTAACTTTTCCGGTTTATCCGGTTTAGGCATAAAGCCCATCGCATATAGTATTCATAA
>JAJRPH010000130.1 GCA_024280875.1 Deltaproteobacteria bacterium
CAATCGAAGTTATGATATTGCAATACGAAAACTCTGTGATGAACTTAATACCACAGAAACCATATTTCCGCGAACTAATTTAAGGATGATCTTTAAACTGGGCTCAATGTAATTTCCGCGAGATCAGGTGGTCTGAACTTCGTCCAAAGTAGCATTATCCTGTTTTTTCTTGTTTTTAAGCTCGTCCGCTTCTATGCCAATTTTGACAAAATCTTCAATCGTGCCGACTTCCTGTGTTCGATAGCCTTTTACTTTTTTCAAAACCTCATACAGATAAGGATTATCTTCCAGCAATTTTAATGCGCCAAAATTAACCAGTACATCACTGGTAATCCGTTTCGCCAGAGAAATTCTGGAACCTTCCAGATTCAATGCCTCGAAAATATCTTTTGCCGTGGTTGCATCGCTGTTCAGACTACCTTCGTAAAATCGTTTAATATCCAACGTGTCGCATAAGCCAGAAACCGTTTCTGTCAGATTATCATGACCCAGCCTGACGTTTTGTTCAAAACTGTCTTGCTGATCCAGTTGGTCAGCTAACGCGCTGGCATATTCATAAGTAATACGCAGACAGCGAGAAATAGCAAAATCAAATACCCAGGCTCTCGGTTTGATGACTTTTCTGGTTTTTTTATCAACCCAGGCGGATTGCACTCTAAATATCGCCTGATAATAGGACTCTGCCGACTTAACATCATTCAACACCAGAATGCTGTCCCATTCTTTAATTGTCACGCCGGTTAAAAAACGCCGACAGGTTAAAGTAATCGTGCCTAATTTATTATTTTCCTGAACCTCCCGAATTTTCTTTTCAATATCCGTTTTGTCACGCGCGATTAAAGTTTCTTCATCACCCTCACTTTTTTCACAGCCAGACGCATTAATCACTTCAAATTTAGAGAAATAGGGATGTGCTTTTAATTTTTTTGCCAATGCTGCTACAGAATCAACACGGTTTAACCACCAAACCGTATGACGGACAGCAGGCGCACCCAATTGACTGCCCAGCTTGCCAAACACACTGATGGCTCTGGCATCATGTCCGGCTTTAGTTAACCCATCTAAGAAGTGATCCACCGCATCGTTATAAACAAAACCGCTTTTTGTGGCTTTAAACAATTCATTTAAAGAAAAATCCAGATCATCGGTTAAAAAAGTATCGCGTTGTTCGTCTATATCTTCCTGAGTAATCTCAATAGTCGAAATATCCAGATCAGGCATTTCCCTGTAAACATTAGGCTTAATGCCATCAGGGTCATTCTGTATTTCCAGTTGCTTGTTTTTTTGCTCATCCAGATAGCTGTAGGTAAACACCTGTTGCGAGCAAAAATCATCTTCCTGAATCAAGCGGAACGGCGTACCGGAAAGATCAAGCCGGAAATCAGAGTGTAAACTGTCAATAATATGTTTGGCACGGTCAGTCCGGCTACCAAAATGCACCTCATCAAAGATAATTAAATCCCAATGCGTTGCCAGCACTTGTTCCAGCCGAATTTTAGTCTTGCCATCGTTATCAATGGCTAAATCCTGTAAAGAAATACCCAGCACTTTCGGGCCATCAAAAACGGGAAACTCGCCATTATCAGATAAACAAGGTTCTATGCTATTGCCATTTGGTTTTTTTGCCCGAATACCCAGCCAGCCGGAAAAATCGACATGGCCATTCGCCGCTTCCATCCACTCGCTAATGACTTCCGGTTTATAGGTCATAATCAGGGTGTTTTTTGCCTCTATCGCCTTGGCAACATGCAGACCGGTAAAGCATTTGCCAAAACGCATCTTGGCATTCAGCAAAAAACGATCTTTATGGGTTGCTGACCTGACCGTGCCTTGCGAGTAGTCACCAAAAAACCATTTACAGGCTTTATCAACGGCTGCTTGCTGTTCATTTCTTGGAGTATAATTTTCAATTCTAGATGCACCGAAAACCACTTCATTAAAGGCTCGCTTAACTTCATCGGTTGACGCATAAAACCATTCTTGACCCGCGCTATCGGCTTTTTTCTTGATGCCATTTTTTTCCAGTCTGGCATGAATGTGTTTATCTGTTATTGCTTGAGGTAGCGGATGATTCCATAAAATGATCGGAAGCTCAGGATTACTGGTGCCGAATTGCTCCTTGACTCTTTGTTTATATCGCCCCAGACGACTATCACCTACCTTGACTAAACCCTTTTTTAAGTATGTTTCGGTTGAATAGATGTAGAGTTCTCGTTCTTCTATTATGTCCATTCCTTGACCTTATTTTTGATATGGGTCTGTTCTTCAGGAGTGATCTCAAAATACTCGAAAAGGTCTTCGTCAGTCCATTGTCTGTTCACATCCATATAAGGAACCCAGTTCCAACGATCTTTAGGAATATGTTGTGTTAATTTTCTTAAACCAAGAAGGTATCGAGAAAAGTCAGTTTGTAAGTATGAAATCAAGTTTTCGGCTTTTTCCTTATCATTAAAAACATCGATAATGCTATATGTCTCGGTTGTAATTACTCCCTTATCCACTAAGAATATCTGATGAGGAGGCAATGTAGATCTTCGTTTCCCTTTTGACCCACTAAACGCAGCTGGAATACAAACTTTCCACAAGCCTAATTTATCTTTATTTTGGGTAATATGATCTATTGATGCGTATTTAATTAATCTGCGACGGCTCAAGCAAGGAATACTTTTGCTGTCGTTTTTATTAAATTCAGGGTTTATTTGGAAATAATTAGTTGGTAAACCAAATGGTTTTCTTGACCAAGCGACATCACCCATATATTTTTCAGTCCATTTTGACTGAATTTTTTTAATAAAAGCAAATGCGGTGCGACAAGTTAAGCTTGTCATTTCTGACAAGGTGAAAGTCCTTGTCTGGGAAATCTAAGGAAAGAATTCATAAGGTCTAACCAACCACCAGTATCGAGTGTTGCGTCTCCGGCGGAGCGTTGTCA
>JAJRPH010000131.1 GCA_024280875.1 Deltaproteobacteria bacterium
TAATCTCAACTGACGTATTCTGTTCAATATCGTTTCTGATTTTGCGTTTGCTTTCAATGGTTTCCGTCAAACGGGTCAGACCCTGGGCATCAAACGCATTATCCGGGTTGAAAAACTTTTTTTCTGTCTGGTCTAATGCTGTGAGTGAAACTGTTTCAAGTTCCAGTCCGTTCTTTTCCAGATCTCCGGTCACGGCATTCTGCACTTTTTGAACAAAATCGGTACGTTTTTCATGCAGTTCTTCCATGCCCATTTCAGCCGCAACCGCTCGTAGAGAATCGACAAACTTACCTTCCATGAGTTCCTTCAAATCATCCGGGCTCATGGTTCTCTGACCCAAGGTCTGGGCGGCAAAGGCTATGGCCGCTTCATCCGGCTTTACCCGCAGATAAAATTCTGCGGTCACGTCAACCCGCATCCGGTCTGCTGTAATAAGTGCTTGCTGATCCCGCCGCGAAACCACCAGCCGGACTGTTCTCATGTTGACCAACACTATTTCATGCAGTATCGGCAAAACCATGGCGCCGCCGTTCATAATTACTCTCTGACCGCCAAATCCGGTTCTGACAAAAGAGATTTCCTTGGAGGCCCGCTGGTAGAGTCTTGAGAATACCATTCCGATTCCAAGTATACATATAAAAACAATGAATACGATAACTCCCAATGCTACGAAGCTCATAGTTGTTCCTTTCTAATTTTGCATTAGTCCGTTAATTTAACATTTGGATTTTTTATGGCTTTAAAAATGTGTTCTTCTTTTTTAACCAGAAGCACTTCTGTGCCCTGTTCCAGTTCTTTATCGTCAATATCCGGTTCCACGCGCACATAATGAATGGTTCCGAATTTATCTGTCAGTTTTGCTTCTGCCGGCAACCCTGTTTTAGCGGTTCCCAATGTGATCACGGCAATTTTTCCGATAAAGGTTTTGGTGGATACCACTTCTGTTTCATCCTTTACTACAAATTTAGCCAGGATTAAGGATATTTGACGTACACAGGGCAGTGTGACAGCGAGTGCTGGAATAACAGCGAGATACCAGGGAAGATAAAAAGATAGAATTGATTTGACGGCCCCCTGGATAAAAAATCCGGTCAAAGAAAAAACAGTCAAAAATGCCAGCAGCACCATCAACATTGGGACGCCCCTGACCTTTATCCAACCTAAAAAATGAATGAACGCCGAAGGCGTTGAAATTTCCATATCAGCGTCCATGTCAGCATCCATATCCATGTCAACGTCAACATCAAAGTCCGGTGTATCAATATCCGGCATCAACCCTTCAAGTATCTGTGAAAAACCGACGCCAATTAAAGTCGTAACGACTTCTAAGAGGGTGATGCTAAACATTAATCCCAGTGCAACTGAAAATGGTGCATTTTCAGACACTAAAAAGAACTCAAGCATGCTTACCCCTCGCCACGATTTGCTTTGATTTGTGACAGACGTTCTTTAATACGGTTTTTCCGTGTCAGGCCTTCCAGCTCTGCCAGTTTTTTGGCATTATCCGCGTCAAACCCTTCAATAGATGGCGTTTTATTCATAATGCGCTCAAACGCAGACTCTGCCCGGGCAACCTTTGCATCGATCGCTGCGTCTGTTTTTTCAGGGCCTGAAAGGGTAATACGCTCGGTGATGGCTTTTGATGATCGCCAGTTTTTCAGATCATCCAGCATTTCGCGCTTTTTGGCCTGGAGCGCGGCAATGTAGCTGTTCAGCTCTTTAATGGAAAAGTCTGATTCATCAATGGTATTCTGCATGATTGGAATCTGGGATTCAATATCCAGCTGTTTTTGAACAGCAGCTTCAGCCAGATCTTCCCTGTTTTCATCCAGGGCTACGTTGATCTGAGCGCCAAGTTCATCAAGTCGGGCATTCGCATCAAGTAACTGCTTGTTTGCCAAGTGTTTGTCTGCTTCCGCACTTCCCAACTCTTCCCGGACTTCAAAAACGGCACTGTCAATTTCATTGATAGCCCCTTCCATGACGATTTCCGGGGCCGCGCTTTCGAGAATTTCAACAATCTTTCTGGCGCTTCCGGAAATAATCCGTCCGACACGTGACGCAATAGTATCTTTTACCATCAGGTGTTGCTCCTTTCTATAAAGTATAAATTAAAATTATCGTTTCTTTATCTTTTTCTAAAACAATGAGTTGATTCGGGTCACGCAAATTTAAATATCACAGGAATTTTTTATTTATAGTAAAAAAACAACTAACTTTCAATCATAACTATTAGTTACCTGAAATCGGCAAAATCCATTGGATATCCTTGTCATTCTTGACAACTGATACCACATAATTATCAAAATACGCATGTTCAATCATCCAGTACTTTTGACGGTAGGATACCACAAGGGTTGTCTTATCAATTATATGGTGAATTTTGCATTGGGACAAACCCTTCAGACCTACCTCGGTAGCCTTTAAAACAGCCTCTTTGGCGGTCCAGTACCGATAAAAAAGCATATCTGATTTCCTGTCCGCAAGCTGCTGTTCCGTGTTATCAATGACGCGATTAAACAAAGACTGAGAAACCGGTCTGACCGGTTCAATATCAATCCCCACCCCATACTTCGCTGTCACGCCTGCGACATACGCCGGTTTGTGGCTCAAAGACCAGAAAATCCCATTTGAAGCTACAGGAGCGCCATTGCTGTCATTTTCAAGTATCGATAAATTGAAGCCGGTTTTTTGCGCGGACGCGATTACCGCCTGCCGGGCGTATTGTCTTAAATACCGCGCCGAATCCCTACCGGTAAGCGCCTGCTTTTCCATGGGTACTTTTAAAATAACAGGATAGATTATGTTTGTTTGTTTTTCTTTCATTTAACCGTCAAAAGTAATAATAATGTCGGCTACCGTAGCACCCTGCCCTTTCTCATGAACAAACAGCGGATTGATATCCATTTCCTTGATTTGCGGATGATTGACCACCATGGCGGACAGCCCTACTATCAATTTTTCCAGCTTTTCAACATCCGCTTTTGGTTTTCCCCGGAATCCATCAAGAATTTCATACCCGTTAACACTTCTGACCATTCGTCGCGCATTATTCCGTCCGATCGGGGCCAGCCGGAAAGTAACATTTTTAAACAACTCAACATAAATTCCGCCAAGACCGAACATAAGCAAATGGCCAAACCCTGGATATTTGGTGACCCCCAGGATAACCTCCTGTCCCGGAGGCACCATCTTCTGGACCAGTACTCCATGAATTTCCGCATCCGGTTTATAAGCTTTAGACGCTTCCATAATTTCAGTAAAAGCGGTTTCAACAGCTTCACGGGTTTTCAGGCCGACCTGAACACCGCCGGCATCTGATTTATGAAGAATTTGCGGAGAGACAATCTTCATGACCACCGGAAGCCCGATTTCTTCTGCAATCGTGGCTGCTTCTGAAGCAGATCCAGCTATTTTCATTGCCGGGATATCAAACCCGTAGCATTGCAGCAGTTCCTTCCCGTCATCTTCTCCCAAAACAGTCTTTCCTTCGGCCAGACAGTGATCCACAATCTCGGTTGCCCGTTTTACGTTGAACGTCAAATCATATTCCGGAAGTATCTGCCGTCCCAGCCATTGGGTGGCATCATAAAGCTTGCCCATGACCCTTGCCGCATCCTCAGGGAAACGATAAACCGGTACTTGATTTTTCTGCAGGTGTTTTACACCGGCGGACACATCCACCACCCCCATAAAACTGCATATGATTGGTTTTGTGGAATTATTATATGTATTAACAATGGCCTTGGCCGTGCCAATGGCATCAGTCATGGACTGGGGGGTAAGGATCATCAAAACACAGTCAACATTCTCATCCTGTATGACTGTTTCTAAGGCATTTTCATACCGCTCACTTGTTGCGTCTCCGATGACATCGATCGGATTGTTGAAATTCGCTGTGGGCGGAAGGAACTGATGAAGATTCCAGTCAGTGTCCGCACTGAACTTTGCCAGTTGCAATCCGGACATTTCCGTCATATCCGTGGCAATAATACCAGGTCCGCCGGCATTGGTAATAATGGCCACCCGGTTGCCGGCTGGAATTTTTCGCGCTGAAAATGCCACCGCATAATCAAACAAATCATCCACCGTATCCACACGAAGAATACCGGCCTGGTCAAAAATAGCATTGTAAACGGCCTCTGAGCCGGCTAAGGAACCGGTATGTGACGCAGCGGCAGCAGCACCGGCAACTGTTTTTCCGGATTTTATAACCAGGACCGGTGTCGGTCGGTCACCGGATGTAATTTCTTTTACTTCTTCAATAAAGGTGGGTTTAAACCGGAGTTCTTCCATGTATATCATAATAACCTTGGTTTCTGGATCCTTGTGATAATACCGCAACAGGTCCAGTTCATCAACATCCGCCTTATTTCCGATGGAAACAAATTTGGAGAACCCAAATCCCCGGTCAGCGGCAAAATCCAACACAGCCGTACACAGGGCACCGCTCTGGGAAATAAACGAGATATTGCCTTTATGAGGCATTCTTGATGAAAAACTGGCATTTAACCTGACATTCTTACTCGGATTAATAACCCCCAGGCAGTTTGGACCAATCAGACGAATACCGGCATTCCGGCATTTGTCGGCAATTTCATCCTCAATTTTAGCCCCTTCTCCACCGACTTCCTTGAAACCCGCCGACACGATCACAATGCCCTTGACACCTTTTTGTATACAGTCATCAACCGTTTTTAACGCAATTCGCGGCGGGAGAATAATCATGGCAAGATCCACCGGATCAGGGATATCCATGATCGACTTATAAGATCGAACACTTAAAACGGATCTGGCCTTGGGATTAACAGGATAAAGTGTCCCCTTAAAACCTCCTTTGAGAATATTTTCAAAAATATCATGTCCGACTTTTCCGGGTGTTGAAGATGCGCCAATAACAGCCACGGATTCCGGCGAGAAAATTGCGTCAAGTCTATCCATTTGTATTATCTCCTTTTTCCCCGTCTGATGCTTGTTCAATCGTGGATTTTAATTCTAAAATTTTATCATACAGCATATTTTTAGACACCCCGCAGGATATCGATAATTTCCTGGCAAGCTGCAAAACACCTGAGTTGCCTTTTTTAAGTTCCGTTTCTACATTATGCCGAATATCTTCAAAACAAAACGGTTTTTCGATTTTATCGCCCGAGACCAGCAGTGTGATTTCCCCCTTGATCGCCTGACGGGTTTTCAGTTCGTCAATCAGTTCCGAAAAGTTCCCCCGTAAGAATTCTTCATATGTCTTTGTCATTTCGCGTGATATAACTGCATACCGATCCCCGAAGATTTCCATCATTTCTTCCATTACCGCAATTATTCGCCGGGGGGATTCATAAAAAATCAGAGTGGCTGCTAAATCAACAAGTTGCTCAAGCTGCTCGCGACGTTTCCGGGATTTGGGCGGTAAAAACCCGATAAAACTGAACCGGTCGGATGGCAGCCCGGAAGCGGAAAGTGCTGTAATGGCGGCGGAAACGCCGGGTATCGGGACAACAGTTAAATTTTCCTTAATGGCGGCATTAATCAGACGATAGCCCGGATCTGAAACCGTCGGTGTACCGGCGTTTGAGACCAAAGCGACCGAAGATCCGGATTTGAGCTTTTCAATAATGCCTTTAGCGCTTTGCTCTTCATTGTGTTCATGATAGGCCACCAGTCGGGATTTAATATTAAAATGTGCCAAAAGCTTACGAGTGTGACGGGTATCTTCTGCGGCAATCAGTTCCACTTTTTCAAGCGCTTCAATCGCCCTGAATGTAATATCATTTAAATTACCTATGGGGGTGGCAACGATATAGAGCGTACCGGTCAAAAAATTCTGAAACGAGTCATTTGTAGGCGAGTTCAAAGGCATTTTTAATAATCTCGACGTCAATTTTCTTGTCTGCTGAGTTTACGGTTACCACGTCGAAGCGTGCCCTGCAATTACTCTGATCATTTGTTTTAAGATAATACAGGGCGGTTTTTGATATTTTTTTCTGCTTCGAATGAGTAATTGAATCTTTTGGATGCCCGAATGTTGATGTCCGCCGGGATTTAACTTCCACGAAGACAATGGTATCCGCATCTTTTGCAATTATATCGATTTCACCGAACCGGGTCCGATAATTCCTGCAAAGCACTTGATAACCCTTTTTTTTTAAATACCGGACGGCCAGGTCTTCACCGAATTTTCCAAAGACCTGTCTTAGATTAAGCATAAATAAAACCTAAATTAGAAAATACCAAAACGGATTCATGTTCAATAAAAAAACCATTAGCGACAATATTCCTTAACACCTTTGAAGCTCAGCCGGTGAATCGGGGAAATCCCGTGTTTTTGAATCGCTTCCTTGTGTGCTTTGGTCGGATAGCCTTTATGCCTGGAGAAATCAAATTCCGGATATTGTTTCGCATATTTCACCATTATTCTGTCACGGGTTACCTTGGCAACAATCGATGCAGCACCAATGGATATGCTTAAAGAATCGCCTTTTGGAACTGATTTTTGGGGAAGATCAAAAGAAATGGGGAACGTACCGTCAATCAACAAAAAATCAGGCACGGAATCCAGATTTTGAACTGATATGGCCATTGCCAATAACGATGCCTGTAGAATATTAAGCCGGTCGATATCAACCGGCTCTACAATACCGACACCCACGGCAATTGCATGCCGATAAATTTCAACAAATAATTTTTCTCTTTTTTTCGGGCTGACTTTTTTTGAATCCTGAATCCCCAAAACCAATAAAGGGTCCGGAAGGATCACGGCCGCAGCTACAACCGGACCGGCCAGCGGTCCTCGGCCAGCCTCATCAATACCGGCCACCGCATCAAATCCGTTTGCCCGGGCCTCTTTTTCAAATGCCCACACATCATCTATCATGTTAATACCTGCAGAATTCAGGTAATATCTTGGGCATGAAAGCTTCCAGCTGATGAAAACCCAGCAACCTAAGTTGGCGATTAAAAAATTTAAACGCTCAATTCAGGAGGAAAAGCCAGCCCATGACTGACAGAAAAAAAGATCAGGCGGAATGGAATATTAAATATTCAATCCCATCTGATCTATTTAATTCTATAACCGTGAAAAACCGATCCTGATTATAAATGCCTGCTTATTTCTTATCCCGGCGGAGTTCTTTAATTCTGGCGGCTTTTCCTCTCAGATTACGCAGGTAGTAAATCTTAGCGCGGCGAACACGGCCGGAGGTCACCACCTCGATTTTGGAAATACTGGGAGAATGCAGCGGGAATACGCGCTCTACACCGATACCGTAAGACACTTTGCGGACGATAAAAGACGCATTGGTGGTGCCTTTCCGTTTACTGATAACGACTCCCTGAAATACCTGGATACGCTCTTTTTCGCCTTCTCTGATTCTTACATGCACTTTAACCGTATCCCCCGGAAAGAAATCCGGAAGATCAAGCCGTAACTGTTCTCTTTCTATCTGTTTAATCTTTTCCATGACAATCCTCTAAATTTATTTTATTTCAAAACGCCGCAAAAAAACGTTTTAATGTACTCGGATAACGTATCCGGTAATGTTTTCGGTAAATCTCAATCGATTATTCCCAACAGTCTATCCAGAATAATCGCAACCGCCGACCGAACCGGCAGATGATTATATTTTGTTTTACCTTTAATGGGTTCAAGAACAAAATCCGATGATTCTATAAATTCATCTGTTAAGCCCCATGCAGTCCCAAAGGCAAGTAGATATGCATGCGCCGGGTCATTTAAACGACCCCGTAAATCATCAAACCGCAATGCCTGCTGTTTTTCAGTGGCACACGTCACGACAAGACGGACATCCTTACCGGTATCGGCCCTGATTTCATCCTTGACCTGATCCAGAGAATCCTTGACCTTGACCAGAGTCAACGCCTCTTTCCGCTTCGGGTTATATGTTCCGCCCCAGCCTTTGGTCCAATGCGAAACAATTTTTTCAACCAGCGCTTTCTGATCTTTCAGCGGTGTTACCACAAAAAATGATTCAACACCATATGTTTTTGCTATTCTGGCAATATCATGCAGGTCAAGATTGGTTACCGCTGACGTAATGATCTCACCGTTTTTATTTTTTACCGGATAATGCAGCAGCGCAACCGACAGCTTAGGCGGAGATAATTTGTTCAATATATTCGCACCACCGTTTTAATACTTTTTTATCCCTGCTGTCCAATATTTTGCTATCCAGCAAATCCGGGCGTTTCAGCAGCGTCCGTATGAGTGAAGATTCCAGTCGCCAGTCTGCAATCGCGCCATGGTTTCCGGATAAAAGTATATCCGGGACAGATTCTCCCTCAAACACCGGCGGCCTTGTGTAATGGGCATGTTCCAACAGATGATCCGTGAATGAATCTTTTTCCGCTGAATCTTCCCCCCCCAGCGCACCCGGAAGCAAACGAGTCACTGCATCGATAATTATCATTGCAGCCGGTTCGCCGCCGGTTAACACATAATCACCTATAGATATTTCTTCGTCGATGGTTTTATAAATCCGCTCATCAACACCTTCATAACGTCCGCAAATAAAAATAAGACCTTCAAGCAATGAAAGCTCACTGGCAACCGATTGCTTAAACGGCCTTCCCTGAGGTGACAGGAGTATTGTTCTGCTGCCAGGTATTCTTTTTTTTGCTTCTGCAATCGCCTTGGCTAGGGGCTCCGGCTTCATAACCATGCCGGCACCGCCGCCATATGGACGATCGTCTGTTATACGGTGTTTGCCCTCAGCAAAGTTCCTTATATCCATTGTGTTGACGGAAACGATTCCGCTTTCAATCGCCCGCCTGATAATTCCGTGTGACAGAAAGGAGTCGAAAATATCCGGGAAAATTGTCAATATGCTGAAATCCATCGATTTACACCCTTTACAACAGTCCCTCGGGCAAATCGACACTGATTTTTTGCTCTTTGAAATCAACATCGCAGACGATGGATGCAGTTACCGGTATAAGAACTTCTTCCTCACCGCGTTTTACAACGAGAACATCATTGCTACCGGTTTCAAACAAATTCTCGACGTGTCCCAGATACGTGCCGTCAATCCCGAAAACCGCCAATCCGATGAGGTCGCACCAATACCAGCTTCCCTCTTCGGGCTCCGGCAGCTCAGAACGATTGAGCAGCAGTTCGGAACCGACCAGCGCCTCTGCGGCCGTACGGTCCGAAATTTCATCAAAGGCAATGCGCAAAGTATTCTTATACGGCTGAACATCTTTCACCGTAAAAGTATTTATTACGCCGCTGCTGCTTTTGAGCCTGATCTGCCTGCCGGGACCAAACAGATCCGTTGATTCGTCAAAGGAATAGACCTTCAGATACCCCTTCATTCCGTGAACCCCGACAATTTTTCCGATCAAAAGGGTATCATCTTTATCCATAAAGCCTAATCTTCTACGATTTCAAGGACCGTCCTTTTTCTGATCTTAGCGGAAGACGCACTTAAAAGTGTCCGCATTGCCCGCGCCGTGCGGCCCTGTTTACCAATAACCTTTCCCAAGTCCTCCTTCGCGACTTTCAGCTCCAGGACTGAAGTCTGGTCACCCAAAATTTCGGTAACCTTTACCTCTTCGGGATTGTCAACAAGCGCTTTTGCAATGTACGTGATCAGATCTTTCATGGTCCGTCTCCTTTTAATAGCTGCTGGGCATTAAGGATTAAGAGGTAAAACAACACTTAAAACAGGAACTAGTTAAAGACATTCTTTTTTAAACAGGCTATTTACTGTATCAGTCGGGATTGCGCCCTGGCCGAGCCAGTATTCAATTCTTTCTTTTTTCAAGGTGACTTCATTCGGTTCTACCATCGGATTATATGTGCCGACATTTTCCAGGAATCTCCCGTCACGCGGGCACTGGCCGTCTGCAACAACAATTCGATAGAACGGTTTTTTTTTCGCACCGTATCTTGCTAATCTGATTTTCACTGCCATATTGTAATTTACTCCTTCAAAAAGGCATCATTCCGCGGACCATTCCGCGCATAAATCCGCCCTTATTGATCTTTTTCATCATTTTTAGCACTTGTGTATAATTTTTCAATAACTTATTTACTTCCTGTACACTGTTTCCACTGCCTTTTGCAATCCTTTTTCGACGGCTGCCGTTAATAATTGTATGATTTCGACGCTCGACACGGGTCATCGAATTGATAATCGCTTCCACGCGAATCAGCTCGCGATCATCGACCTGAAGATTTTTAAACTGCTTGCTCTTGCTGACGCCGGGGATCATTTTGATCAGATCATTTAACGACCCCATTTTTCGGACCTGAGACATCTGATCACGAAAATCCTCCAGCGAAAACTCATTCTTTCTGAATTTTTTTTCAAGTTCCGCCGCTTTTTTTTCATCCACGACACCCTGGGCCTTTTCGATGAAGGACAGCATATCCCCCATCCCCAGAATCCGGGATGCCACACGGTCCGGATGAAACGGTTCCAGCTGGCTCAGTTTTTCACCCACACCGATAAATTTTATTGGTTTATCAATAATAGCTTTAATGGAAAGCGCAGCACCGCCCCGGGCATCGCCATCCATCTTGGTCAAAACCACACCGCCGATATCGAGAGCCTTGTCAAAGGACTGGGCGATATTCACGGCATCCTGGCCTGTCATGGCGTCCGCCACCAGCAGAATATCCGAAGGGTGCAGGGTATTCTTAATATTGACCAGCTCAGTCATCAATGCTTCATCCGCATGAAGACGCCCGGCTGTATCGAAAATCAGCGTATCACACCCGGCTGATTTTGAATCGACAATCGCCTCCCTACAGATTTGAACCGGATCCATATCAGTAGTTGACGCAAAAACCGGTGTTCCAATCTCCGCCGCCAGTTTTTTCAACTGGTCAATCGCCGCCGGACGATACACATCCACCGGTACCAGGTACGGCTTCCTACCCTGTTTTCTCAACAAATTAGCAAGCTTGCCGGCTGTGGTCGTTTTACCGGAACCCTGAAGCCCCACCAGCAAAATAGACGCCGGCGGTGGTCCGGAAAGATCCAGTGCCTCGTTAGCGCTACCCATCAATGCCGTCAACTCATCATTGACGATCTTGATCACCTGCTGCCCCGGAGTCAGGCTCGATAACACTTCCTGACCGACAGCACGTTGCCGGATATCCGCAATCAGTTTTTTAACGACTTTATAATGGGCATCAGCTTCGAGAAGCGCCATTCGTATTTCTTTTAAGCCCTCCTCAATATTTTTCTCGGTAAGCTTGCCGTGCCCTTTCAGCTTTTTAAAAACCGTATTGAGTCTGTCACTTAAATTATCAAACATAAAGTCCTAAGCCCCGTAAGTAAATTGTTGAAAATAATATTTCATAAATGTTATGTCAAGTAAAATATACTTACCGACAGCCACCTTAAACTATTATATCTAACCGGGGTTAAAAGGAATAACGTTACCCCCATAAACCGGATCTAAAAATATCAATGGAACTTTCAACAGAAATAATACCGAAAATACTGCCAGAATTAAAGCCGGATATCAAAGAGTTCACAAAAGAAGAACTGACCCTATGGTTCCAGGAAAAAGGCATACAGGCATACCGAACCACCCAGATCATGCGCTGGATCTACCTGAAACGGGTTGACTCATTTGATGAAATGACTGATATTTCAAAAAATAACCGACAATTATTATCCACCAACTTTTCCTTCTCGAAACCTGAAATAAAACAGATTGAATCGTCTGCCGACGGTTCAAAAAAATACCTGTTTGGATTACACGACGGCAATTCCATTGAAACCGTCCTCATCCCGGAAAAAAATCACTACACCCTGTGTATTTCCACCCAGGTCGGATGTGCCATGGGATGTCAATTTTGCATGACCGCAAAATCCGGCCTGATCCGCAACCTTTCCCAGGCGGAAATTATCAATCAGGTGCTGGGAACATTAAAAGACGTTACCGGTGAAAAGCGTCTGACCAACATAGTCTTAATGGGCATGGGAGAACCTTTGGCCAATTATGAAAATGTGATTCGCGCCATCCGTATTTTAACGGACAATGACAGCGGCCTCCAGTTCTCCACCCGCAGGGTCACACTTTCCACATGCGGCCTGATTAACCGGTTCGATGAACTGGGCCGGGACACTAAAATCAATCTGGCCATATCATTGAATGCAACCGATAACCAGACTCGCAGCAGACTCATGCCGATTAATAAAAGATACCCCTTAGAGGAGCTGATCGATGCCTGCGCCCGTTACCGAATGGCCCCGAGAAACAAAATCACCTTTGAATATATTCTGATACAGGGCATCAACGATTCCATTGAAGACGCGCACCGGCTGACAACTCTCCTGAAACCGGTCAAAGCAAAAATCAACCTGATTCCTTTTAATGAACACCCGGGCAGTGAGTTTAAACGCCCGGAAGAATCGGTTATATTAAAATTTCAGGAAGTACTTCATCAAAAAAACTATACGGCAATTATCAGGCGCAGCAAGGGCCGGGACATTTCCGCAGCGTGTGGACAGCTTTCCGCAAAACATTGATGGCGTCGTCAAAAGTCCCATCTACTGCGTTGTATTGTTTTTTCAGGCACTCAAGATACTACATGTATGATTTCGAGCCTGAAAAACCAATACGCCTTGCATATGGGACTTTTAACTTAGCCATCCTGCTACCTTTTACGGGAGCATCAAATCTGAGCTTAGCTAAAAAATAGTTATTGCTGGCGGACCAGGCGAAATCCCAGTACGTTGAACCGTCGAAATGGATGGTTGCTACCGCGATTGCTTGACCGGCAGCCTTCAGCACTGCTGTTCCAGCTTCCGCCCCGACCGATCCGCCGGGTGCCACCTGAGTTCTCAGGATCGACAAGCTGTCCATCGCTATAATCACCGTAACTATCGACACACCACTCATAAACATTACCGGTCATATCGTACAATCCCCATGCATTGGATTTTTTCTGTCCTACCGGCTGGGTTTTCCCGCCACTGTTTTCACGGTACCATGCATATTCTCCGTTAAATTCATCTCCCCAGGAATATTCGGTTTTCGTCCCCGCCCGGCATGCAAATTCCCACTCCGCCTCCGTTGGCAAACGATATTGGATACCCTCTTTTTCTGATAATTTTTTTATAAATTTCTGGACTTCATTCCATGAAACATTTTCCACAGGCCGTCTGTCATCTTCAAATTCAGAAGGGTTTCGCCCCATAATTTGTTTCCACAGTTTCTGAGTAACCTCATAAACCCCTATATAAAAAGGCCTGGAAATAGTTACCAGGTGAACCGGCATTTCATCTTCAGCACCCTCGACCGACCCCATAATAAATGAACCGGGCCTTAACAATTTGAATTTCATACCAATGGTATTAACAAAATAATTTTGCTGGAATTCGGCCATTCGATAGCCGCCCGATTCACCTGGCATTGATTTGGGGGTAGCCGAATCAGCAGCAGCCGAATATGGCACAAAACCAAATCCCAGGAAAATTACCACTATCAGAAAAAAGTTACTACGGGAACCATGTGCCATTGAATAAATCCTTTCATGAGAGCAATTGTCATATTAAATATTTTCTATTACGATCTTCTATGGAATCAACAAATCCTGAACCTCGCAACTCGGTATGGGGGTAACGGTAATTTCATTCTGGCCTTCCGGAGTTGTCACACTTACTTCAACAGACCTATTTACCGGCGCTTTACTGTACCCCGCACAAATAGATGCTGCCTGTTCAACCCCGTTTTTAGCGCATCGTTGCGGAATCAATACCAACGGACCTGGAAAGGATTTCGTTTCCAGCAAAATATCATAATCCTGCCGGTACAGGCGCAACAGATTTTCATTGTCCTTCCGGTTCCTGCCGACAATAATTTTTATATTTTCATCAAGCCTGAGATGTCGGCCGTGCGACAAAAGATCCATTTCAACCGTTTCAATATTTTCCTGGTGCTCAAAAAGGTCCTTCAATCGCGCTGAGTATCCTTCATCAGTGAGAAGGCACCCGCCGGCCGGCGCCGGATAATCTCTGACGCCGAATTTTTTCGCCAGCGCCATCTGCGGTTTACGGGACCTTCCGGAAAACCCGTACAGCCTTTCACGGTCCACCCGCCCATTTTTTTCCATGACGGTTTCCGGCAGGACCATCGCACTCAGCGGTCTTAAAATATATCCGTCAAACCCGGAATTTTTTTCCACATATCGCAAGGAATTTTTATTCTGGGACATGGGACGCTGACCCCTGACTTCACCGGAAAACAGAAAATCACTTTGCGTTTCTTCCATCATTTCTCCGGCAATGCGAAACATCAGGGCATGACAATCCATACAAGGATTCATATTTTTCCCATATCCGCACGCCGGATTTTTCAACATAGGCATATAACGTTCGGTAATATTCTTGACAATAATCGGGATTTTATTATTAATTGAAGCCTTGCGGGCTTTATCAGCAGAAAAAAAAGGTGTTTCAAACGCCACCCAGCAAACGTCTACTCCCTGATCCCTTAGGACAAGGGCCGCCAGAATGCTGTCTAAGCCGCCGGAGCAAAGCCCCAGACCTTTAACTTTTTTTGCAGGCGCCATAATCAAATATTCTTAAATAGATTCTCGATACTTAAAAATTAAAAAAATGAATAAAAAAAATAATAATCGAATTGCTAAAATTTGTCAGATATTAAAGGCCAAATACCCGGATGTCAAGACGCAGTTGCATCATAAAAATGCATTTCAACTCCTGATGGCCACTATCCTTTCCGCCCAGTGCACGGACCGGCAGGTCAACGCGGCAACCCCAAAACTATTTGCACAACTTCAAACCCCGCAAGATTTTGCCAAAGCGCCGATGAAGCAAATCGAAAACCTGATCCATTCCACCGGATTTTATCATAATAAAGCGAAGAATTTAAAAAACTGCGCGAAAACACTGATAGGACTATACAATGGAGAGGTCCCGAACACGCTGGATGAACTGGTCAAACTCCCCGGAGTGGGCCGCAAAACTGCCAATGTAGTGCTTGGCGCCGTATTTAAAGTTCCTGGCATGGTAGTGGATACCCATGTTTCAAGAATTTCACAGCGTTTGGGACTGACAATCAACAAAAATCCGGTTAAAATTGAGTTTGACCTGATGAATGTGATTCCTAAAAATGAATGGAACGATTTCTCATTATGGCTCATTTATTTCGGCCGGGCTGTTTGCAACGCCAGAAAACCGGACTGCCCAAACTGTTTTTTAACTCATTTGTGTAAATATCCGGCTAAAACAGAAGCAAAAAAATGAAAAACACAGAATCATCCTTTTTATTACTGGGCGCTCATTTCTCCATTGCCAAAGGCCTTCA
>JAJRPH010000132.1 GCA_024280875.1 Deltaproteobacteria bacterium
CGGACCGGTCGTGAAAGCAATGGATACACATAAAATTGTTAAAATAATTAATGCTTTTTTCATTTTTTTCCCCCTTGAATTTTGGTTCATGTTTAAAATTAATGATTAAATCTGTAAACGATGTTTAAGTTTCTTCATAATGGCAGCATAAAGTATATAAATCAATCGGGGAAAACCTGATTTTTGGGTTCGAAAAACCTTAGATCTCTGTTTTGGGATATGTAAAAAGTTAATGCTAAGTATTAGAACGATTGAATCTCACACGGATATGATCAGTAATTTTGGCATAAATTACCTGATATGCGTACCTGAACCAAGGGATTGCTATTTTCAGCACATCTCCGGCTTCAGGGATCAGTTTTTGGGAATATTTAAAACAGCTGGTAAACATCAGGTAAGTCGGTATCATGGCAATAAAGCCGGTCACTTGCCAGTCGGAAAATCCGTATTTATTTTTTATATAATATGAAACGGCACCGGTGAGTGGAACGCCCCAGTACACCAGTTTTCCGAATAATCCTTGTGAAAGATACAGGTAGTGGCTGATGTGAAAAAACCGGCAGATGACACCGATCACAAAGCAAATTAAAAATGCTGACAACGTTACTTCAATGCTGAAATAAACCAGATTTAGTTTTGAGAGTTCAAAGATGGTTTCGGCTCGTTCGGAGTACAGTGATATAAATTTCTCCCCCATCGGGGTGTCCAGATATAAATACCATAGCATGCCAAACGTATAATATAATGATAAAGCACAGGATCCCTGTTGCCGTTACCAGAAGAACTGCCTCCAGCATCATGCTGATGCATTTATAGAAATAATTAATAACAGGGTTTTTTCGGGAGAAACATCGCCTGGGAAATTGCAGGTTTTTTAAAAAAATAATAACCGGATGATCAGTCAGTGATTCATGAACAAAAGTGAGAAAATGGGTAAAGAGTATATAATGCTCTTTAATTATGGATAATTTTAATAGCAGAGTTCTAAATTTGTTGCGAATTATCATGAATGTGGCTTTTAATATTCAGGAGGAGTTTTTATTTGACGGTTACTTGCGATTCTAAACAATGAGTGAAATTCCAGAATCGGTCTTTTGTCCTCATTGTAAACAGTTGCTGATCCCCGGATGGTTCGTTCGCCTTCAATTTTTGCTTCAGCCCTGGCGGTTATATTGCCTTTTTTTACCGGATAAAGAAATTTTGAGCTTAAAGAAATGGTGGCAAAATGGGTTTGGGGAGCCAGTATGCTTTTGATTGCCATGACGACAGCCGTGTCGGCGAGGCTGCACAGGGCGCCGCCGTGCATTAATCCGGCACCCTGTGCATAGTCATGGTAAAACGGCATGGTCAGGGTTGCTTTAGCGTTTTCTGCTATAATGATTTTCATGTTCAGCAGTTGTTCAAACGGCGCACAGCTGATCCAGTTTTTGAGTTTTACGACATGGGGGCCGGTGGATTCCGATGAAATATCTTTTTGCCGGTCTGTCATATTTTTTCCCTTTGTTTCTCGTTTATTTCGATTCGGTGTGCTTGTGGCTGTTGTGTCGTCCTGGCAGTTATGATAAATTCAAAAATTATTAATTATCATAATTATCATCAATTTTCCAGCAGGAGTTAACCGGCGGATGAAAGTAATGACATTTAATTTGCGGTTTGAAAATGATCGTGACGGTGAAAATGCCTGGATTTATCGACGTGAGCTGGTTGTTGATATCATTGACCGGTATCAGCCAGTTATACTCGGAACCCAGGAGGGCAAATGGACCCAGCTTAATTACCTGCGTGACCATCTTCCATCTTATGAAGTCGTGATGCCTGGCAGAATACCGGATAAAACAATTCAATGCCCCACACTTTTTTTCAGAAAAAAAGAATGTGCCATGGAATTCGGAAAAGATTTCTGGCTGTCCAAAACACCGGATGTACATTTAAGTAAAGACTGGGATAGCGCTTTTCCGCGCATGATCAGCTTTGCCAGGATTCGGCTTGAAGAATCCAATCAAAAAATTATCGCCGCCGTCACCCACCTGGACAATATCGGCGTTGAAGCCCGGATCGAGCAGGCAAAAATCATTTCAAAATGGGTGAATCAGCAAAAAGACCCCGCCATCCTGATGGGGGATTTTAATGACGATCCCGCGTCCCGGGTCCATGAACTCCTGACATTGCCGCAAACCCGTCTGTGTGATACCTGGGAGAAGATTCAGGGCAGTGAGTATGAACAAAGCTACACCCATCATGGGTTTAACGGAGTTCCAAAGTTATCAAGATTGGACTGGATTCTGGCTTCCCCGTCTATTAAGGTAAAAGGTGCCCGGGTGATCCATGACGAATTCGATGGCCGCTACCCGTCGGATCATTTTCCGTATCTGGCTGACATTGAATTATGATGCTAATCCGCAAACAGTCCTAATGTCACTCCGTCCGCATGGATTATTTTTGTGTGATCTCCGATCCCGTTTTTCGGGTCGCGGCCGACATAGGCGATTTTCTGGTTTTTAACGGCCACTGAAAATCCGTCGAGCAGTTCACCGGTAAATACGTTGAATATCCGTCCCCCGGTAATTACCAGGTCAGCAAATTCAGATCCCTGTGCAACATTCATCAATGATTTGGTCGTATCAATATACGTCATCACATCATTCCTTAAATTTTTGATAACAGTTGGCTTTGGTAAGATGATCAAGAAACATCTGCTTTAAAACCGGTTTTTTTAATCCCGTCATGAACCATGGCAAACCATGGATATTTTTTGATCTGATCAGTAATTTTCTGATGAAAGATTTTCATCAACGCATATGCCAGCTGATCCTTGAAGGGAAAATATTTCATGCGGAGCATACTGGAGATTAAAATATCAAATGGTTTCCGGCTGGTGAGCTGCAGATTTTTTTTCAGCAGGTGCCGGTATTGCGCGGTATTGATTGAATGGGTTGTCCGGTCATAACTATCCCCCAGCAGCCAGCCGGATTGCCAGGCCGGTTCAATGCCTGCAGCAATGACCGGGTGTGCCAGGCCCAGCACATCACCCGCGCCGATAAATTCGATGCCATTTTTGTAAAATGATACCGGCGTACTCCAATTGTTCAGCATGATGGGGATTTTCCAGATATCCGGGGATAAATTCGGTCGGATGTCATAGTGGAATCTGTCATTGACTATTTTGATAAATTCTTCAAATTTTCGGAAAATAATTTTTTTTTCAATCAAGCCGCCGATGCCGATGTTAAATTGGCAGTTGTTGCCGCAAAACACCCATCCGTATCCTTTTAACCGGCTGTCAAAAAACATCAGGTGAGCGGGATTTTGAGAGATCTCCCGGCAATGCCCTCTATATTTTAATGCCAGGGCGTATTCTCGTTTATGCCATTCTTCTTCTATGATCTGACGGGTGAATCCTGAGAAACCGGTGGCCAAAATGGTTTGTCCGGAGAGCAGGGCGCTGTCTTTAAGGGTAATGCGCTTAAAACGGATATTGATGTTTGGTTCTTTTTGGAGTCTGCGGATCAGCTGCTGTTGCAGGTCGGACCTTGAGATAATGACAAACATACCGTCTGTTTCAACAGCACGATAGTTTGTAAAGCAAAAACGAACAGGCGGGATGAACTGGTTCGCCGTTGGGATGTCAATGTCCAGTTGCTTCATCAGATAATGCGCATATTCAATGCTGATGGCCCCGCCGCAGGGTTTATCCCAGATTTTGTTTTCATAAACCGTGACAGGGCAGCCTTGTCGGGCCAGATAGAAAGCGGCAGAGAGCCCGGCAATATTCCCGCCGATGATGGTTATGGGTTGCAGCATTTGTATCCCCTTTATCGGAATCTGTTTTTGAGCGACAATTTTAATGATAATTTAAGAATTGATATAAATATACTTGTTGCCAGACTATAAAAAATATATATTATATATTTTTCAATCATCCAGCCTCTCAAAAAGAATAGCTAAATTGTTGAAAAATAGATTAAATATCATATAGTTAAACAGTTCTTTAATATTTTAAATAGAATCCGCTTTAAATATACTAACATAAACTCGATGAGGGTAACCATGAAAAATACAATCAGAAGC
The DNA here is from genome assembly GCA_024280875.1 of Deltaproteobacteria bacterium. Lineage (GTDB taxonomy): Bacteria > Desulfobacterota > Desulfobacteria > Desulfobacterales > Desulfosalsimonadaceae > SURF-3. The sequence continues at coordinate 4,069 of JAJRPH010000132.1, forward strand.
ATATTCATATTCTTTTTTTCGCTTGGCATGTTGCTGACGTCAAATGCGTTTGCAGCAGGCAATATTTCGGTTTTAAAAGTCGATACGTTAATTATGGAAAAGGGCAGTGAAAATTATTCCCTGACCGTCAAGGCGTTTGTCAAAAACAATGGGGAGGCGGATGATATTACGGTAAATGTTGTCGCAGTTGATATCAATGGTTATGAGCTGCAAAATGCAACTTTAACCGGATTTCTCAAGCAGGGCCAGACAAAAGTGCTTGTCGGGGTCGTTAAGATACCAAAAGACGTTTATCAGGAAATTGTCAGATGGGACTGGAAAAAATAGGAAAAATTTTACGGAAAAATTGGCGTAAGTGCATGGGAATCGAAAACATGCGTATAATACAAAATATACAAATAGCATGTTATAGTGATAAGATCTCCTCAAAAAGACGACTTGAGGACGAGTCATTTATACCCAATCTCAGTTCATTATAATTCCAAATTTTTCAATTTCAGACCTCGGTAAAAGTACCGCTTTTAAGCGTGCTTTTTGGGACACTCTCCTTGTTAAATCGGTGACGGGCCGACTTCAATCTGTAATATTTTTCCGAATAACCAGTCAGTCATCTCCTTGCGCACGTTCCATAATGATTTGATAGCAGGATTTGCTATAAGCTGTTTCTCGCTGTCCACTCCTTTTATAGGCGTTCCTGTTTATTTTCTAATCGGTGGGCGGCGGGTTGAAAGAACCAGCAAAAAAAAGGATTGGTATGCGACGATGGAGAGACATGCCTCCTTGGTTTCCATTAAAAACGAGCTACCACTGACCCTAACATGTTGTCTTTACCTCTTTTTCAGGGTGTCGGTGGCAACAGTATTATTCAGGTAGTGGGGGATGGGTCTGCTGTTAATGAACGGCCACTCTATTCAGGTGTATTAGCAGCCCTGCATCAGGCCCAAGAAAATATATTTGTCGTTACTCCCTACTTTGTACCTGATGATCCTATTACCGCATCTCTTGAACTGGCTGTGCGTATGGGGTGTGATGTAAGTGTGATTATCCCGGAACACTCAAACCATCCACATTTTATAGAACCTGACAGATTAACGGTCAAAAAAATATGTCTGTTACCGGCATTGACAAGTTCCAATCCGGTATTATTCTTGGTTGTAATAATGAGCATATGTGCAAATTTATTATTAATAAAAAGGAGCTAAGATCATGTTTATACCAAAGGTCGATTCTGAAAAATGCATTTGGTTGCGGTGAGTGTGTGGATGTCTGTCCGGTAGAAGTTTACGAGCTTCAAGATGAGAAATCGGTGCCGGTCAATGCGGAAGAATGTGTCGGGTGCGAAAGCTGTATAGAAGTTTGTGA
>JAJRPH010000133.1 GCA_024280875.1 Deltaproteobacteria bacterium
ATATTTTGCGCTCTATTTATCCGGAATTTCATCAACCTGCCGGGGAATCGACCCCTTTTGAGTAAATTCATGCTGTCGATTGCGGCAATATCAATCATTATTATTGGTTCGACTTTTTTTCTGCCTTATCACATCATGATCCAGTGGGTAATCCTGACCGCCGTGATTACCATTGTGAGCGCAACCGCAATTGCGATTATCCGCTGGAAGGACGGCGATATTTCCGCCCGGTATTTCATGCTGGCATGGTCGGCCATGATGCTTGGCGGGATTATTCTCGCTGCCAATAAGTTCAACCTGATTACCCGTAATATATTTACCGAAAACGCCACTTCCTACGGCATGGCGCTTCAGGTAATTCTGTTATCTATCGCCCTGGCGGAGCGGCTGAACCTTGAAAAACGCAACAGTCTTAAGGCTCAGATGGAAGCCTACAAGCAGGAACGGATCGCGCGAAAGGCCCAGGAGAATGCGCTAAAAATCCAGACACGCGCCAATGAAATGCTGGAACAACGTGTCCGGGAAAGGACCATCGATCTTCAGAAGGCCAATGAAATGCTGGAAACACTCATTATCACCGACGGTTTGACCGGGATCAAAAACCGCCGTTATTTTGACGAGGTTTATCCGCACGAATTTAAACGCGCCATCCGGGACAAGACACCCCTGGCTGTCCTGATGCTGGATATCGATCATTTTAAAAATTTTAATGACACCTATGGTCACTTAACTGGCGATGAATGTCTGAGAATGGTCGCATCTAAGATCAGAAATGAACTCAACCGGGTCAGCGACATGGCGTTCCGCTACGGCGGTGAAGAATTTATTGTTTTGCTGCCCAACACCCAGACCAGAGGGGCGGTAACCGTGGCGGAAAGAATCCGAAAGCAAATCAAAACCGCTGATTTTCAATTCAATGATCAGAACGTGACCGTTACGATCAGCATCGGTTTGATAAGCCGCATACCGTCCCAGGATCTCCATCCGGATGAGTTACTCACAAACGCGGATAAGGCCCTGTATCAATCCAAGCAAAACGGCCGCGATAGGGTTACGGTATACAAATTCACGAGCAACTAGGTAAAAAATCATTAAGATGGAATAAAAAGAGAATATCAAAATGAAAAAGTGTTTTTTCATCAGCTGCTTTTTTTAAGCCTCCTGATATTATCCGCAACTTTTACGGATGCAGATATTGTCATCATGAAGAACGGACAGGTAATCAAGGATGTCACCATCAAAGACGAAGGCTATACCCTGTATTGTGAAAACAAGGATCAGTCCTTTTACATTAATAAAAATACGGTTGAGAACATCATCAGAACCGGACCGGAAACATTTCCCGAAAAAGCCAAAGATTTTTTCACATCCCTGCCCCGGAAAACCCGGCTGTTTGTAAAAGACTATTTCGCGTTTGCCGCAACGATCATCAGTCTTCTGCTACTCCTGGCGGCATTAATCGTGTTCAAAGCCCTGTGGATTAATATTTCCCCTATTTTTAAGGAAGGTATTCGGCGAAGGGACGTTATCAAAGCGGTCAAACAGTTGGATGAGGATGAAAAGTCGGTATTGCGGGAATTTTATATTCAACAGGCAAACACGCTTGAAATGCCGGTGGAAGATATTGTTGTCTCCGGGCTGATCAAAAATGGCGTCCTGCAGACGACCCGGAATAAAGGCCAATATTCAGCCGGTGGCCTCCTGCTTCCGGTAATTATCTCGCCTGCTGCGAAAAAACGCATCAGACCCCGAAAAATAGACATGCCGGCGGATCTCAACGCCCCCCAGGCGCGGGAGGCTTTATCAAAATCACGTCCCCAATACATGTATGAAATGGCGGGTTTCTATAAATCCCTTGAAAAAAAAGGACGCTGACAACAAGTGGGGACAGGGAGAAAATAAATGGCGCTCAGCAGCTAAGAAACAGAAATGTCCTCAATCGTGGCATGATTCTTTAAAAAAACTTCCAGCTGGTCAACCTGCTCACTGTCTAGTTCCCCGAATTGAATACCCACCCGGCTTTTAACAAATGCCGTGAAAAGGCTTTTGCTGTCTAAATACGATTCTGAAACCTTTTTTGACGGAACATCTTTTAAATAAAAAACCCGGCCGCTTACAAATATATCCGTATCAAAAAATTCAGGAATATGTTCCGCATTGGCAATAGTCACCAGAGAGAGCCCGCCCCTGCTGATATTCTTGATTTTACACAAAATTTTAGAATCATTTTCAATAAAGGCAAATGATTCTTCGCGGACCTTAAATCGTTTATGCGTTCTGCGATCAATACGATTTCCCATGATCATGACCTCCTTTTCATATAAATCATGATTATTGCTGAAATAAACAGTCAGCCGGCTTATTTCCTAACCTGACCGGAAGAGAAATCAAAAAACTTCGTATTTTCATTCGGCCCGGCTAATTTGAATTTTTTTAACATAATGCAATATAATAAATACCAACCCGAATATCAACTTAAACCATTCAAACTTATAAAAAAACCCATGGGAACTAATCATCCACGCCGACCCCAACGCTCATACCAGCTCTTTCTCTGCCATCATCAGCCCCCGAATGAGATCAACCGGGAGGCTTTCATAGATTTAAGGAACTACCGTGAATTGAACCTGAGAAAGAACTTCCCCCTTTCTTGTGACCACATCCACTCGCCATTGGCCTGTTTCATTACGATTTCTTAACGTCACATTGCTCCATGTCCTCATCCGAGGATAATTGATTTCCAAAGGAACCACACAGTATCTGCGTCCATTGAGGTAGTAAACATGCCTGAGTTGATAAGGCGTTTGTCTTGAACGCACATCCATCCAGACATATGGTTTTGCGCCCTCTTGCAATGAAAATACATTTTGCAGGAACACGGCTCTTTTGTTTTTAACCCCCTGACAGGTTGCAATTTCTGCGATTCGGATGTCTATTTTCAGGGCCGATTGCATTGGAATCTCAGAAAGTCCCTTCTTCCCTGACGTTTTCACACGGGGTCTTCGGACAGGCACGGATTCATGAGGCACCATTTTTTCAGGTAATGACAACTCAGCTGATGATTTATCCGGTTCAGGAGATAGCGGTGTGATCTCTTCTGTTATTGCTGCCTCCCGTGCCGGGTGCTGAATACCTGTTTCTGCCGGAAGGATTGCATTCTTATCGGTCGACCGGTTCAAGATGATTGTCTTTGACTGGCTCATCACCGCTTCAGGAACCGGCGCCTGTACGAAATTCTTATAAAAAATAATCACCCCTGCACAGACGAGCACCAGTACCGCGTTGAATAACCTGATTCGGGCCGTTTTTTTCCGGCGTTCCTTGGATGCAACAACCGCCCGAAACTTTTCGACCACTTCCTGATCGCGTTTTTCAATTATATATCTGTTCATCACCCATAGACCGTATTTGTCCGGTTATTATTCTTCCTGCTCTTTTTTTAATTTTTCCCGGGCATCATAGATACATTGGGCGACGTAAGGATGCATATAATGAATGGCTGCGTCATACGCGGTACCCATCTTGGTTTCCGCCCAAACATCTGCGCCATTATCAATTAATATTTTCACTACCTTAATGTGCCCTTGTCTAGCTGCCATGTAAAGGGCGTTAGTATCAAAATCATCCTCCTGAGAGTTTACATCCGCACCATTATCGATAAGAAATTGAACAACTTTATAATGCCCCTCCCAAGCAGCACCGCCCATAGCCTCCACCCCTTTAGGAAGTATTTGTATGCCATACCTAAACTGCTTGGTGAGCCGCGCATTCACATCCGCACCATTGGCAACAAGAACCTTAACAACTTCCAGGTGGCCTTTTGTTGCGGCGATAAACAGGGGGGTAATCCCTTTTTCGCACGCGGCATTCACATCCGCCCCTGCTTTTATTAATGCATTAACAATGTCCATATGCCCTGCACCAGCAGCAATCATCAGTGTAGTGGCACCTGCAAATGCGAGCTTACCTTCTACCGCATTGTCTCTTGTTACTCTTGTCTGGTGATCCGCACCATGCGACAGCAGGAAATTTGCCATCTGCAAGTCACCATTTAAGGCGACAATCATCAGGGAATCCATCCCATCATCACTCCTGGCATTCACATCGGCACCGTGAGCGACCAGCAACGCCGCATTGGCATTCTGTGCCATTTTAAGCGCCGCCATCAATGGGGTGGCCCCCTTTATTACCGGTTCTCCTTTGTAGTCATACTCTTCCAGGATCACGGCATTGTCATCCGCGCCTTTATCAATGAGTTTTTTGACAATGTTTTTATCATTCAGAGCCGCGGCAATAAAGAGCGGCGTGGCACCATTGATGTCAACCGCATTCACATCCGCGCCCTGCTGAAGCAAAATTTTGGCGATTTCAGTATGTTTTTTGCTTAAGGCCGCCATCAGCGATGTGCGCCCTTCATATATGGCCTGGTCTTCAAATTTAAACGTCTTTTTAATTTTTGCATTGACGTCCGCACCGTTTTTAATCAAACGCCTGACAATATCTTCATGCCCTTTTAACGAAGCAATAAACAGGGGTGTCACACCCTCGGGCGTAGCTGAATTAACATTTACCCCCTGTGCCAGCAGCTGATTAACCTCATCCAGCTGCCCCTGGTCTGTAGCCTTTATTATGGGGGACATTTTCAAAGATTTACATGCCGGTAGAATGAAAATCATCAAAAGAATTATAATTATCGAATAACTGTTTTTAAAATTCATCATACACTCCTATTCCTGCGGGGTTTACCAGCCGTTAAGCATGCTCCGGCTGATAATTAGGGGACTTTTTTTATTCCTGAAATTTGCAACATGTATTTCTTCGATCTCATGCGCTTAAATGAGAAGGCATTTAGATACTGATTTTTAACTTAAAAATTAATTATTATCATAAAAATAAAACAATAGACAATAAAAAGAAATAAGAATTCAGAGAAGTTATTCACCGAACAGATGAATAATAGGGTCAAGTCTACGTTTGAGTCTTAATAGACATTTTAAAATTTGATGATATCTTTTTTCCGGTAAAATTTTTTACGTTTCTATGTCATCAATATCAACGTCCGGAAATTCAGGTTCCTTTTTTTCCAGAAACGCAGCCACTCCATGAAAACACTCACCGGAAACAATCAGGGAAACAGCCATGTCAGCCTCCAGGTCCAGAGACCGATTCAACGACTGGTTTTGACTTTTCCGGATAAGATTCAATGCATAACTTACCGCCCGGGGGCCGTTTTTTGATATCATTTCTGCCAGCCGGACAGCTTCGTCCAGACATTCCCCCGGCCGGCTGATCCGATTCACCAACCCTAAATTGATGGCTTCACCGGCCTGGACTTTGCGGGCTGTTAGAATCACATCCGCCGCCCGTGACGGACCGATCAGGTGGGCAAGCGTGGCGCCGCCCCCCCAGTCCGGCATCAGCCCCAGGCGAACCTCAGAAAAGCAGATCACTGCATTGGGATCCATCACCCGCATATCACACCGGACGGCCAGCTCGGCACCCCCTCCATAGGTCAACCCGTTCAAGGCGGCAATAACCGGAACAGGCAGGCAAACGAATTCGTCCACAATTTTCCGCACCTGATCAATCAGCATTTCCGCCGGGGCCCTTTCCGATTTTTCAACCGAATCGATGAGCTTTGCCACCCACGGATTATCCGGGTTAACGTCAAACCCGGCGGAAAAAACATTCTCTCCTCCGCCGGTAATAACGATGGCACGGGGCAGATTCTTTTTTAACTCGCCGGTGACCCGCGCAAGCGCCAAAAACATGTACTCATTAAACGCGTTTTGCCGCTGTGGACGTTTGATGGTCACAATTGCGACGTTACCTTTTCTTTCGAGAAAAATTCCATCTTCGAACATATGATCATCTCCAGGCAATGATTTTATGGTTATAAATCATTAAAAATATATCAGTAATTACAGCTAACTTCAATCGCTATTTAGCCAGGGCAAGGCTTGCAAAACGGCTGTGCTTTAAACTTGATGGCTTCGTAAAAAGTCAAAATTCTGTGTTGCGCTTCATCCTTCGTTTATTCATGGTACGCTAAGTAAAATCATCACTCAGGATTTGTGCGCCTTGCCAATTTTTATAAGAATGGTGGAGCTTTTTTCTTTGCCATCGAAATCTGACTTTTTACGAGTTTGTCAAACTTATACACCAGCCGGCTGAAAATTTCTTGTATGAATTAGTTAACCGGGTTAAAATGTACCAATTTTTTAAGAACAGGCACAGTCCGGGTTTTCCAAAATATTTAAAAAACATTTCGACTTAAGGCGAATTAATGAAAAAAACAAAAATTATTGCAACCATTTCAAACAAAATGTGTGATATCCCCTTACTGGAACAGATGTTTGCCGCCGGGATGAACATGGTACGGATGAACACCGCCCACCAGACACCTGAAGAAGCCTTAAAGGTGGTTCAAAATGTTCGCGCTGTCTCCGACCGGATTGCCATGATGATCGACACAAAGGGGCCGGAAATCCGTATTACCGAAATGGACAACGAGATACCCGTCAAATCCGGAGATACTGTTTCCATTAAAGGAAACAAAAACAAATCTTCGTCAAAGGAATGTCTGTTTGTCAACTATGATGATTTTGTCGACGACATGTCGCCCGGGGACATGATTTTAATCGATGACGGAAATATTGAACTATGTGTTGTAGACAAAAAAAATGATGCCCTGACATGTGAAGTCCGAAACGATGGCACCATCAAAAGCCGCAAAGGCATCAACCTGCCATCCGTGAAAATAAAAAACCTTCCTGCGCTCAGCAAAAAAGACAGAGCCTTTATTGAATTTGCCGCCGAGCACGACATTGATTTTATCGCTCATTCGTTTGTCAGGCGCAAAGAGGATGTACTTGCCATTCAGGAAATCCTGGATGCGAAAAAAAGCCCTGTTAAAATCATCGCCAAAATAGAAAACCAGGAAGGCGTTGATAACATTGATGAAATAATCGACAATTGCTTTGGTATCATGGTTGCCCGAGGCGATCTGGCCATCGAAATTCCGGCGGAACGAATACCGATTATTCAGAAAAAACTGGTCCGAAAGTGTATTAAACGAAGAAAACCGGTGATTATCGCCACCCAGATGCTCCAGTCCATGGTAAAGTCACCAAGACCGACACGTGCCGAGGTGTCAGATGTCGCCAATGCCTGCCTGGATCATACGGACGCCGTCATGCTTTCTGGTGAAACCGCCAACGGAAAATATCCGGTGGAAGCCGTACAAATGATGACTAAAATAGCCATTGAAGTGGAGTCCAGCCTCAGCACATTTATTGATACGTCCTATGAAAGCGACAATGACGTGACCGGTTATCTCTCCAAGGCAGCAGTCAAATCGGCGCTGCGGCTGAACACCAAAGCCCTGATTGCAGACACCATCAGCGGCAAAACCATACTGAGCCTGGCAGCCTATCGCGGTGAAAACATGATTTATGCGTTTTGCTACAGCAAGCGTGTCATGCGGGAACTGGCCTTATCCTTTGGCATCCATGCGTATTACATGCGGCGTGACCTGACTTCCCATGAATTTTTAAAAACCGCTCTCACCCATTTACTATCGGAAAACCGTTTTAAAAAAGATGACCTGATCACCGTCCTGGCCGGAAATTTCGGCTCAAATACCGGGGCTTCGTACGTGGAAATCAGCACAGCGAAAAACCTGTTAAAACGAAAATAATCGTCAATCAATACCGACATTATTATGAGTCATATTATAGAAAAATCCTGTAAAAGATGTCATAAAGTCAAACCCGTTGACGAATTTTATGTAAACAAATACAGCCCGGACGGCTGGTATGCCTTCTGCAAAGTCTGCTTTGATCAATTTGCGCAAAAATTAAAGGAAAATGAAAAGGCGTCTGCCCCAGAGATCAAAGAACCAAAGCCCTGTGACATCCCCGAAAAAAAACGCAAAGAACCTGAATCAGTTCAGAAACCAGAACTGAAACCATTACAAAAAGCTCCCCCTGAGCCTGCTGACAAAAAACGAGTCCGAATACCGGAACAGAAACCAGCACAGGAACAAGCTCGAAAATCGAAACAGACACCAGCACCGGAACAAGTTCAAGAACCCGATGATCATTTTGACTTTATCGAATACTTGCTTGAAAACCAAGCCCTTGAAAAAAAGGCAGTTCATGAGATACTACAGATTCCCAAACAGATAACTAAAATCAGAGCTCGCAAAAGGGTCTGTAACGGCTGCGGAAAAACAGAGGAGATCGACCAGATTGAAAAGAATACCGTTATCCCGGTGCATGCCTGGTTTTGTGACTTTTGCAAACAAAGAAAAACAAAAAGGCGGTTGCGAAAAGGGACTACTGTTCAGGATTACTGGGGCCGGAAATTTAAAATTAAAAAAATCATCAGCAACGATTTGGCCATGGGGGTTTTGAAAAACAAAAACGGGAAATGGGAAAAAAGATCCTTAAAAATTTACGGCAACTGGGAAACACTTAAAGATTAGAATATTGCAAACTTCCAACCCGGATAGATATAAAATAAATCGGATAAATCTGAAAAATTAGCGCCTGTCTCTCAAGTGATTCAATAAAAATCGATTTAAATTAAAACCACAAAAAAAGGCATTTCACCGAAATTCGATGAAATGCCTTCTTTATTTTTTACTGAAAAAGGGACTTTTAAACCACAGTCACATTTGCAGCCGCAGGACCTTTTTGTCCCTGCTCAATGTCAAAAGTGACCCGGTCGCCGTCATTAAGCGATTTAAAACCGGTTGAATTGATTGCTGAATGATGAACGAACACATCCGGTCCGCCGTCTTCCTGCTCAATAAAACCAAAACCCTTAGTGCTGTTAAACCATTTTACTGTTCCATTAGCCATTGTAACATCCTCCTTTAAAAAAATTCTCATGGTTCCAGACTGCAGGATGCCACTTTGAAAAATGGATAATTCCTTCAGAACGAAACTGGCCCGCCAATTAAGAGCGGGCCTTTATTGATTGAATACTTTTTATCATACTGTTTGAGAATAGCAAGTTTTTTTTTAATTATTTTTTTCCGCTTTTTTAAAACACCTCCACAATTTCCGATGCCGGAATAAGCCGGACTCTTTTTTTCATATCCGGCAGCGCTTTTTTTAACACCTGATACGTTAGCTCATGGGGATGTCCGATTCCCAATGCTTTTCCGTGGACTTCGGCAATATTGATCAGGCGCTCGATCTGCGCACGGATTTCCGCCTTCTTGCGGACATGATCCAAAAACACGTCCCGCTCTGCAAACGGCACCTTAAACAGCCGGGCTGAGGACAGGCTGACTGTGGCGGCCGTGGTCCGGCTGTCGATAAAAAACAGGCCTCTTTTTTTCAATACGGTAAAAATCTGGTTCATCTCATCGGACATGGTTGTCGTCTTCGACCCCATATGGTTATTCACGCCGCAGATTCCCGGAATCAAATCAATATTGGCATTCAACTGTTTTATCCGCTCATCCGGTGTCATCACAGACAGCAGTGCACCCGGCCCCGGATCAATCATCGGATATTCATTGGGTTCCATGGGTTGGTGGAGCATGACCTCATGGCCCTCTTTTCGGGCCAGCTGAGCGATTTGCCTGTAATAGACACTATGCGGCAAGATCGCACAGGTCAAAGCTGCATCCAGAGCCAGAAATCTTTTGGCCAGATCCATATCATATCCGAGATCATCAATGATAATCGCCACCACCGGCCGCTGATCTTTGGGAAGTTGCCGGGTATCCGCAAACACCTTCCTTGCTGCCTGCGGCGGGGTCGCGGCCGCTCGCCGGGACAGGATCGGTTTGGCCGGATAAATTTCAAAATCCGGCTTTTCAAACTTGGCTATTTTCATCGGGACTACCTTTTTAGGAGTCACAATGGCCGGTGACGGCTTTTTATCACTGATTTGCGGATGGAGCAGCACGTAAGCCACAAACAAACCGAATACCACAAAAACCAAGGTGGTCATTAGGGTAACAATTTTGTCACCCAGACTGCCTTGCGACCGGGTCTCTTTTCTGGCGCGTGATGGCGCTTTCTTTTTAACCCGCGTCGGTTTTTTCCGGGGTGACACCTTTTTGGGATGCGATGACTTCTTTGAAGCAGCTACCCCTTTCCCGGGCGATGCTTTCTTTTTGGGCGGTGTTGATTTTTTCTTTACCATCTGGCACCTTTGCCGTCATGAGATATAAATAAAAGGCGCAACAGGATGATCCATTGCGCCTTTTATTTTCTGAATTCCGATTATCTAATCAGATTTTTAAACTTGACCGGATTCAATGTATTTTTACTTCCGGGACATCTTCTGAAAAATTTCGTATCCTTTAAGGATTTCATATGCCCGGTTAACCTGGGAATCCAAAAGCATTGCATTAGAATCCGTGGAACTGTGTTTATAGACTGCATCACGCAGACGTATAATCTTTTCAGCTTCCGTCATATCCTTTTCGCTGTCATTTTTGACATCGTCTTTGCCTTTGACATCGTCGATTTTTTTATCAATGGCTTCAATCGATTCATCCTTTTCCCCGGTAGTCAAATGATTCTTCAAATCACCTTCCTTGATCAGGTTGGAATCGAATCCATCCTCGGCCGTTTCATCAATCATCCGCCGCTTGACCACCAGATCCGGCTGAATACCTTCGGCCTGGATAGACTTGCCGCTGGGAGTATAATATCTGGCAATGGTATATTTCAACGCATAGCCGTCACGCAACGGCCGAACCGTTTGAACTGATCCCTTACCGAATGATGTGGTTCCGATAACCAGCGCCCGATGGTTGTCCTGCAACGCACCGGCAACAATTTCCGAGGCGCTGGCGCTGCCGCCGTTGATAAGAAGGACAATCGGATAATCATTTGGACCAATATTCTGGTGGGCAGTGTATTCCTCGCTTGCTTTGCCTTCCCGGCCCTTGATGCTCACAATTATTCCGGTTTCTAAAAAAATATCAGACACTTTGACTGCCTGATCCAATAAACCGCCGGGGTCATCCCGCAAATCCAGAATCAGACCTTTTAATGGGGAATTCTCTTTTTGCAGCTCTTTTAAGGCTTTTTTGACTTCATCGGTTGTATTTTCCCTGAAATTGGTGATCCATATATATCCATATCCGGGTTTCAAGGTCAACGACCGGACACTATCCATAGGAATAACCGCTCTAACTAACGTTAATTCGATGACCTCTGACTCGCCTTTCCTGTAAATACCTATTTCAACAGGCGTTCCCGGCTCACCCCGCATTTTTTTAACAGCTTCCCAGAGCATCATATCCTTTGTCGACTCACCATCGACTTTGATAATCATGTCCTGTGCCTGGACGCCGGCCTTATAAGCCGGTGTTCCCTCTATGGGGGAAATGACCGTCAAACGACCGTCACGCATTGTGATGACTATACCGATGCCGCCGAATTCTCCCTTGGTTTCAGTCTGAAGATCGTCAAATGCTTCCGGCGGTAAAAAAGACGAATGGGGATCAAGGCTACTCACCATTCCCTGAATCGCCTTTTCGATCAGTTTCTCGGTTTCCACCGGCTCCACATAATTATTTTCAATTTCCGAGAGTACATCTGAAAAAAGCTTAAGCCCCTTATATGTTTCACCATCCTGCTTAGCCAAATCTCCATACACAACCGTAGCGGATATAACCATTAAAAGAATAAGAACAATAAGCAACCCACTTTTTAACAACTGCTTCCGTTTCTGAACCATTTGGATCTCCTTTTAACTTTTATTTATCCATTCAAGCGGATCAATGGGGTTTCCCTGATGACGGATCTCAAAATAAAGAGACGGCCCGTTCATTGAGCCGGTATCCCCCACAGTGGCAATGACATCTCCGGTTTTCACCGATTCGCCTTTTGAACTGAAAAGTTCTTCGGCATGCGCATAAACGGTATGATAATTTTTCCCGTGCGCAATAATAATTACATTGCCGTAACCTTTTAACCAGCTTGAATATATCGTTTTCCCTGAGAAAACGGCCCGTATTGGGACTCCCAGTTTGGATTGAATTTCAATGCCGTTTCGAAAACTGGAAACTCCCGAACGAAGCTCGACATATTTCCCATATTTCGAAATAACTTTACCGTTAACCGGCATTTTTAGCAAGCCCTGATAATCGGAAAAATAGTTAATATTTCCCTGATCAGAAACATTTCCCTGTCGCAAGGCATTGATGGTTTTATCCAGCTTAATGGAAGCCTTTTTTAAATACTTTATCGTTGCCAGACGATTTATTTTTTTCTGTTTAATTTCAGCCAGCAGCTGCTGACGCTGTTTTTTTTCTCTCGCCCGTTTTACAACGGCTGCCTGATACGCTTGATTCAGTTTTTCCTTTTTATTCTTTTCAAGATTCAATTGATCGACCAGCCGGCAAAGATGATTTTTCTTCCCTGACAGCTCACCGATCACCCGGTGGTCATAATGGAGTATATTCTCAACTGCTGCCCTACGCTTCATCAGGTCATAAAACGATGTCGCTGACGCAAGCAGGTTCGCTTCCCCCAACTTATTCAACTTATAAAGCGTCACCAGACGATTAACTGCATAACCACTGCTCCTGTCAATGACACGCTGAACCTGATCAACTTTTTTTTGGATTTCCGAGATATTGCCGGCCACGGCTGCCAGCTCGGCTTCCATAACTGCTGCCTGGTGTCTGGCTTTGTTGAGCGCCAGTTCTGTTTTGTGAAGCTGATTAATAATTTTTTTTTCCTGCTGATTGTATGTGGAAACTTCAGAGGTCTGCTGCTTAATTTTTTGTTTAATATCGTCTGCTTCGGCGGCTGCCATATCCAAATCCGTTTGCCTGCCACCACTGACCGAATGAATGATATATAATTTTACATAGTTATTACGACCTGAGATATACCCCACGTCCGAATCATGAAGCACCTGAAGCCAGCCCTTGACATGTGTCAGCACCCGGACCTGGGTGTCTTTTTCCAGCACTTTGATCACAGGATATTTCATACCGGCTTCGAGGCGCATGTTCAGGTGATCCACCGTAACAACCCCTATCTCACGGTTTTCAAAGCACCATCCCGCTGCCGCCATCGTCAGCCAGAAAAGAAAAAATCCGAAACAAATTACAGTTTTAAAAATTTTCTGATTGAAAAGAAACACCCCACCCATCCGATCATCATGCTGCACAGAACTATGGTCAAAGAAAATTTTACCGAAATGAACCGTATTTCAAAAAAAGAAAAAACCGTTTCAGGTGCAAGATTCGGAACGGTCAGAATAAATGCCAGATAAAGCATCAATATACCGGCCACCCCGCCTAAAAAACCTTGCGCCACGGCTTCCAAAAAAAGAGGGTATTTGATAAATTCCTCGTCAGCGCCGATTATTCTCATAATTTCAATTTCTTCCCGCCGGGAATACATGATCAGCCGAATGGTGTTGGCAATGATCAAAAGCGTGGCAATAAAAAAAATGCTCACCAGTACCAGGCCGGTAACTTTGAATAGATTATAGATCCCGTTAAATCGGTGAAGCCACTTCTGGGCATATTCGACATCTTCAACATACGGCAGACCGCCGATACTTTGTGACAGTTTTTCAATATCTTCAAGCCTGCGGTAAGAATCCGTTAAAGTAATTTCAAAAGAATCCGGCAACGGATTTTTATCAAGGCCGTCAAGAAGAGAAGACTGCTGCCCGATTTTCTGTTTTAAATCATTGAAGGCATCATCTTTGGAAATAAATTCAACCACAGACACCCCGTTCAGATTTCGAATGGTTTCCTCCAAGCGGGTCCGCTGGGGTTCCGTCACATTGGCACCCACATAAGCAATAACGCGTACGCCCGTTCGCCATGCATCTAAAAAATCCGTGGCATTATTGAAAAAAAGAGAAAACGCGCTGACAATAAATACTGACAAGGCGATGGTCACAATGCTCACAATGTGAAGGAATTTATTGTTTACAATATCCGTAAGCGCCCGTTTGGCAGCGAATATCAACATAAATGGTTATTCCCGTCTAATTTTCACGGGCCATCCGGCCCTTCTCCAGCCGGACCACCCGTCCATCATGATTATTGATCATCTGCTGATCATGGGTGGCGACAATCACCGTCGCCCCTGCTTCGTGAACAGCCCGCAACAATTGAAAAATATGCGCGGCAGAATCCGGATCCAGGCTACCGGTGGGCTCATCAGCCAGAACAATTTTGGGCCCCCCCACCATTGCCCTGGCAACAGCCACCCGCTGTTTTTCCCCGCCCGACAGCACCGGTGGAAATTCTTCGGCCCTGTCGTCGATCCCCACACGCTCAAGGACGTCCATAACGCGTGGATAAATCTCCTTTGGCTTTAAACCGGCAACTGCCAGCACCAGCGCAACATTTTGAAAAACCGTTTTTGTGGGGATCAGTTTAAAATCCTGAAAAATAACGCCAAACTGACGACGAAGCATGGGGATCTGCTTTCTGGAAATCCTGGCCAGGTTCATCCCGTCAACGAGAATGGCCCCGGATGATGCGGATTCCCCCTTATACAGCAGCTTGATCATTGTAGATTTGCCTGCGCCGCTGGGACCGGTCACAAAAATAAATTCATTTTTCCGGACTTCCAGCGATAAATTACTCAATGCTTCCATTTTCCCATATCGCTTGCTGACATTGAACATACGGATAATTGTATTTTTTCTCTCGGCATGCATTTAACGCAACCCTTTACTGAATAGCTATTAATAACATTTAACATTGACCCGATCCGATTTTGTTGATAGGTCTTTTTCGAGTCAAGGAGTGCTGTTCCCAGTTTTTCTTACTCCCCCCACTGAACCCATAAAAAGCTTCTTCCACTCAGTGGGGGTTATTATTTATCGAATATTTCCCATACAATCAACATTTTTTGCTACCGGTTACAGGCAAATCATAGTTGACCTATATTCATCGTTTCCGGAAAAAAGGATTATTATGAAAAAAGAACTCATCAATCTGCTGTGCGAAAAATCTTTTCAATACAGCAAAGAACCAACATTCAAACTGGCCTCCGGCAAAATGAGCAGTTTTTATGTAAACTGCAAACCGGTGACATTAAGCCCTAAGGGGATGTACCTGATCGGTCACCTTGTTTTTGATGCCATCAGCGATTTAAATATTGAAGGCGTCGGCGGACTCACCTTTGGCGCTGATCCCATTGCCATGGCCACATCTTTTGTTTCAGAAATAAAGAAAAAACCGATCAAAGCATTTTCCATCCGCAAAAACCAGAAGGACCATGGGATCATAAAATGGATTGAAGGCGACCTGGTTGCCGGTGACAGTGTCGCCATTGTTGAAGATGTTGCTACAACCGGCGGTTCCACCATCAAGGCCATTGAACGCGCCCGCGTTGAAGGCTTAGAGGTTGAACGGATTATCGTTCTGGTTGACCGGCAGGAAGGCGGAATTGCTGCCATACAGGAACTTATACCGGATGTTGTTTCCCTGATCACAAGGGATGAACTGCTGGAAGTATACAAATTAGACAAAGGTTAAACAATGCAGGATTAAGACATCCTATGAATCAAATAGCGCCCGTGCATACAAAAAAAGCACCCGACACGCTTGCTATATTATGCGTATGATTACGGCATGTTAAGCTTACGAAGCCATCATGGCATAATATATGTGGCACAGGAATCATCCGATTCCCAGACACCCACCCGGGAAACTCCCACCCCTGGCACTGAAATTTTCGAATTCAGCTTATCGGCGATGTATCGGGCGATATTTTCCGATGAAGGATTGTTGTCGTCAAAAAGATTAAGTTCATTTAAAAATTTGTGGTCCAGAGAGTCGATGATTTCATTCAGGTGCACTTTAATTCCCCCAAAATCCATTAACACCCCGGCATTATTCAATTCTTTTCCGGCAATATATACTTCCACCCGCCAGTTGTGGCCATGAAGATTTTCACATTTTTCCGCAACCATTTTTAACTGATGGGCAGCGGCAAACCGGGAAACGACTTTCAGTTCATACATTTTATTGTGTCCTATTAATATTGATAGTCTCGTAAAAAGTCAGATTTTGACGGCAAAGTATAAAAGCTCCACCAAATCTTATAAAATTGGCAAGGCGCGCAAATCCTGAGTAATGATTTATACTTAGCGTACCATGAAGCCGCGAAGGATGCAGCGCAACACAGAATTTGGACTTTTTACGAAGCCGTCAATATTTACTTGGCAGACCCGCCCTTAAACAGGCGTTTAATTTTTTTGGTTAATTTTTCAGAATCTAACCTGGAAAATTCCTTTAAAAGCGCTTCCTGCTTTTTATTTATGTGCGGGGTTTTCAAGTCAACCTGAACAATCTGATCCCCCCGGGTATTCGACCGGAGTGATGGTATTCCCTGCCCGGAAAGCCTGAAGGTATCAGCGTACTGGGTGCCTTTGGGAATTTTGAGGGTTTCTTCTCCGGTCAATGTCTGCACCTGTATCTCCCCCCCCAATGCGGCCTGAACAAATGAAAGTTCAACCGTGCAGATGACATCCGTGTTGCTGCGCTTGAAAAACTCATGCGGTCTCACCCCGATAAAAACATACAGGTCACCGGGAGGGCCGCCTTTAACACCGGGTTCGCCTTCTCCGGTCATCCGGAGCTTTGAGCCGTTATCCACGCCGGCGGGAATTTTTAAAGACACTTTTTTATTAACAATGATCCGCTGCTGCCCCCTGCACTGGGGACATGGGTCTTTGATCACCTGACCGGCGCCCCGACAGCTGGGGCAGGTACTTTTGACGGAAAAGAATCCCTGGGTTCTCACAAACTGTCCGGTTCCACGGCACTGGGAACATGTTTCAGGATATGTACCCGGCTTGGAGCCGCTGCCTTCACAGGTCGGACAAGTTTCATACTTTTCAATATCGATTTCCGTCTCCATTCCAAAAGCAGCTTCCATAAAATCAATCGTCAGATCATAGCGAAGGTCGCTCCCACGCTGTGCGCTGCTCCTGGAACTTCTGCCACTCCGAAAACCGAAAAAATCTTCGAAAATATCCCCGAAACTGGAAAAAACATCTTCAAAACCGCCGGCTGAACCGCCGCCCATTCCCTCAAGCCCGCGATGACCGAACTGATCGTAAACCTGGCGTTTTTCAGGATCGGACAATACACTGTAAGCTTCCGATGCTTCCTTAAAAAGATCTTCCGATTTCTTGTCCCCCGGGTTTCTATCCGGATGATATTTTAACGCAACTTTACGGTATCTGGACTTTAACTCATTGGTATCCACGTCACGATTGACGCCGAGAACTTCATAGTAATCTCTTTTTGAGCTCATTTATCTTCCAAAAAATCCCACATAGCACTTTCATTATACATAAAAAAACATCCGGCCAGATTACGATTGACAGAATGCATCACAATTACGGTAATATCTAAAATACCGCCCATATCTAAACAATTGACAGCAGATAATATTATGGTATGAAAACGAATACGGCTATTATCCTTGGCGATACAATAATGCATAAATTAAGATTGTCAATATGGAACTTGATTTTATCAAAGAGATGTTTGATTCGATCGCGCCTCAGTATGACTTTTTAAACCGTCTGCTCAGTTTGCGACAGGATGTTTACTGGCGCCGGACCATGATCGAAGCGCTGAATTTACCTGAAAACGCGGCGGTCCTTGATGTTGCCTGTGGCACCGGGGATGTGATGATTGAAATCTTAAACCAGACGAAAAATCAGAAGCTCATCGTCGGTGCTGACTTTGCGCCCCAAATGCTAAAACTGGCTCAAATCAAACTTTTACGGAAAGGTATCGGCCATCGCGTCCAACTAATTGCCGGAAACGGGCTGCACCTGCCATTTGCCCCCGCTACCTTTGATGCGATCACCATCGCTTTTGGCATCCGTAATATTATGGACCGGAAATCAGCTTTGAGCAGCTTTTTTGATTGTTTAAAACCCGGCGGAAAGGTTGCGATCCTGGAACTGGCCACTCCGAAAAACAAATTCTTTTTGTCCCTTTACCTTTTTTATTTTTCCCGCATACTTCCGGTCATCGGCTCTTTTTTTTCAAAGCATTTAAAAGCCTATGATTATCTTCCCTTATCCGTCATTAATTTTCCAACGCCGAATAAATTTGCCGCACTTATGAAACAGGCGGAATTTGTAGGAATCAAATGGCGCCGCTTGACAATGGGAATTGCCACCGTGCATATCGGCCAAAAGCCATAGTAACAAAATAGAATATTAATTTTGACAAACTCGTAAAAAGTTAGATTCCGATGGCAAAGAAAAAAGCTCCACCAAATCTTAAAATTGGCGAGGCGCGTAAATCCTGTGTGATGATTTGTACTTAGCGTACCATGAAGAAATGAAGGATGAAGCGCAACAAAGAATTTGGACTTTTTACGATGCCATCAATTTTAAACATCAGGAGATCCCGTGAAACTGAAAACAGTATTGATCCTTTTATTAATAACCCTGACCGCCGGTATGGCTGCTGCTGATGATGAAAAAAGCTTCAGCGGATCCGGGGAAGCAGGGATTTTATTCACCAGCGGTAATTCGGAAACCGATTCGGTTAACGCCAAAGTCAGCTTAAAATACGACAAAGACCATTTGCTCGCTGAAGTGAACCTGGCCGCCCTTTACAGTTCTGAAACAACGGAAATTGACGGGAAAAAGGTGGATAAGGTGTCTGCGGAGAAATATAATTATTCCGCGAAAATCGGCTATAAATTTAATGAAGCCAATTATGTATTTTTAAACTGTGATTATGAAGATGACCGGTTTTCCGGATATGATTATAGAACCACTTATTCCGCCGGTTACGGCAGAAAAATAATTGCAGATGAAAAGATCACATTCAACATTGAAGTCGGCCCAGGTTACCGATATGATAATAGAAATGGGTATTTGGACGATAATGGTGTTTTGATAAAAGAAAAAGCAGAGGATGAAGCCGTGTTTCGCGGGCATGCCATGTTCAACTACAAATTTTCCGATTCCGTCTCATTTCAGCAGGACCTCACCGTGGTCACCGGATCCAGCAATACCAACACCAAATCCGTTAGTGCGTTAAAATCACAGATTATCGGCGCCCTGGCAATGGAGGTGTCATATAAGATAAACAACAACACCGACGTCCCGGGCAACACTGAAAAAACTGATACGGAAACTGCGTTAACGCTGGTATATGATTTCTAATCCGTCAAGATCCGCCATGATTCAGAAAACTCGGTTCGTGAAAGAATAGAACCCATTATCCTCTACCCTGTTTTTAAACCCTGTTAGATATTAACTTTAAAGTTATTATTGCCCTGGCAACAGCAATAATAATTCTTCAAATTGTCAGGTAGCTCCCATTCGGTCGCAACCTGACCTACCCGATGGATACCTGTCCAAACACGTCGTAGATCAAGGTGGGACGCGAAGCGGACTTCCCTTACTTTATATCTGACTTACCTATTCAAAGAACTCCTTACAGCCCTTAAAAAATCATTTTTTATCAAAGGTATCAATGGGCCGTATAGAAACCTTTGCCTATCCTCTAAAGACAAATAGTGATTCGGACTGTGACAATGTAGCCCTAAAGACTTATTGAAATGCCAATAACGAAATAAAACACCCGCCACCGCTGCCCCCCGAATCGAAAGTTTCAGATTCCGAATCTGTATCCTGCTCAGGAATACCTGCGGCGGTCAGCACGGCGGCCTCAGCGTTAACCCGGCCACCGGATATCAGCTTTCCGGCCAGATCAGTGGATTGATCAACCGAATCCATTATAATCTGCCTGACTTCCAGACAGCTTAAGGCCGGGTTGGCCGACCAGACGAGCCCGGCCACCCCGGACACAACCGGAGTGGCCATGGACGTTCCGCTCTTGTATCCATACTCTTTTCCGGTAAATTCCCAGTTGATTCCGGTCATTGCAATATCATCCAGGTAAACGCCATCATAATTGGTATCTTTGTCGGAGGCCAGGCTGAATCTTAAATAAAAATCATTAAAATCCTTATCATTGCTCCAAATAACCTGCCGTTCGACTCCCAAAGAAAAGCCGGTGATTGTGTTAATCGTTTCATATTCACCGCTTTTCCCCTCGGAAATCTCAATTTTTAAACTGTCAAAACGGGGCTCAAGTGCGTATGAAATGCTAAATTGCAGGTTGAGCCCTCGAAAATTCTGTGCCTGAACCAAATCGGCGGTTCGGATGTATGAAAATTCATTTTCATGGTAGTCGTTGACCGAATCGATCGCCACGGTAGAGTTGAAATTTTCATCGTAAACTGTTGTCCACTCCTCAAATTCACCGCCGGTCACCCACTGGCCGTCTGCTGATTCAAAGTCATCTGAAAAAATCAGTTCCCGGGGCGGCGGTGTGGTGCTGAAGATATTTGAAATGGCGCCGCTTCCCCCGGGGGCTGCGACATCCACTGAATTTTTTCCGTAATTGGAATAGGACGCCAGCGCATCGGTTTCATCGGTGGCCGCCACGCTGATAATATTTTCAAGGTCATAGCTTGCCGGATAAGTAAAAAAGTCGTCATTGTCATGGGCGTCATTTCCGGCGGCAGCCACCACCAGTACCCCTTTTTCCCCGGCCAGGCGATATGCGTCATACAACGCCTGGCTGAAAGACGGTCCCCCGAAACTGCAATTGATGATTTTTGCCCCGTTTTCCACCGCATATATCAGGGCTTCAAGGACAACAAAGGTGGTGGCATTAAAGGGACTATCCTCAAACAAGTCGAAAATCCGGACCGGCATAATCTTCGCATACCACATCACCCCGGTTGCGCCCATTCCGTTATCCCCTTCAGCGGCTATAATACCTGCTACATGGGAGCCATGTCCGTCGCCATAAAGATCCTTGGAGTAATCAGACGGATTATTGTCATTATTTACAAAATCCCACCCGACCGTATCATCGATATATCCGTTATTATCGTCATCTATACCGTTGTCTGCGATTTCTTCCGGGTTATGCCATATATTGTTTATCAAATCC
>JAJRPH010000134.1 GCA_024280875.1 Deltaproteobacteria bacterium
AGCAGGAGAACATGGAAGAGGATTTGCGGTAGTTGCCCAGGAAGTCAAAACACTGGCCAACCAATCCAAGGAGGCCACCAACCAGGTCCGGGAAATCTTAGGAGATATTCAAAAGGCAACAGCTACGGCCGTCATGGCAACTGAACGGGGGACGAAAACGGTTGCCGAAGCAGTTGAACTTTCCGAACAGGCCGGCGATGCGATCGACCGGCTGGCCAGCAGGGTAACGGAGTCCTCGGAAGCGGCTATGCAGATTACCGCATCCAGCCAGCAGCAGCTGTCCGGGATGGACCAGCTATCCCAGGCGATGGAAAGCATCAATGACGCGACACAGCAGAATCTTGAAGGCGTCAAACAGCTGGAAGATGCGATTAAAGGCCTTGAAGAGATGGCCCAGACAGTGAAATCCGTTACTTCCAGTTATAAAATTTAAGGTGGAAGGTGGATAGGCCGAAGACTGAAGAATGACGATATAAACTATAGATAGATCCGATTAAGCAAAATTGATGAATAATCAAGAGTTACATCAACAGCTTCTTGAAGCCTTTAAAATCGAGTCAGAAGAGCGTATTTCGAGCATGTTTTCGAATCTCACGGCGCTGGAAAAAAGCGCGGATGCGGAAAGCCGCAGCAAAATGCTCGAAATCGTCTATCGTGAAGCGCACAGTCTCAAAGGAGCCGCTCGTTCTATTAATATCATCCCGGTTGAGACACTTTGCCAGGCAATCGAAACTCTGTTCAGCAAACTCAAAGAAGAAGAAATCAACTTCACGCCGGATCTTTTTGACACTCTTCATCATGCTGTCGGTGTTATTGAAAAATACCTTGCCTCCTCTGAACCGGAAAGGAACCACTTTAAAGATACGATGGGTGAACTGACGGAAGCATTGTCAGTTTATAAACAGACGGAGAATGGGTCGGTCCCTTCCGGGCCGGAGACACAACAAAAACAGGAGACACAACAAGAAAACGAATTGCAGGCTGAGCAGAAACAAATTATTTTACCTAAGATTCCTGCCCCTGGCAAAAAGACTTTCGCGCCGTCTCAGTCTCAGGCACCTGAAACGCCGGAAATTCTTAAACCCGCTGAAGATGTCGCGAAATTCAGATCTGCGCCAAAGAACTCCACCAAAACATCGTTTGCTGATACGGTTCGCATATCCACTGCCAAACTGGACTCCCTGCTGTTGAAAGCTGAA
This sequence comes from Deltaproteobacteria bacterium, assembly GCA_024280875.1. Classification (GTDB taxonomy): domain Bacteria; phylum Desulfobacterota; class Desulfobacteria; order Desulfobacterales; family Desulfosalsimonadaceae; genus SURF-3. The sequence goes on from JAJRPH010000134.1 coordinate 1,200, forward strand.
GAGCTGATAACTTTAAAACAAATAATAGGCCAGCATCTTAAACAGATCCAGGACACCAGCAACTTTATCAAAAAATGGGAAAAAATATCAGAAAAATCAAAAAAAGAACTTCGTGAAATCAAACTCCAGCTTCATAACAGCAGCCTTCTGGATCGATTCTTCAAGTTATACGACATGAACCATGATCAAATAAAGGAAACAGACAGCCAAATCAATGAACTGTCTGCTTCCGTAGAGCAAAGTAATCGATTGCTCGGCGGCATGGTGGATGATCTTCTCGATCAGATGAAAAAGACATCTCTGCTTCCGTTTTCAACCTTGTTTTCAATTTTGCCTAGAATGGTACGTGAAATCTCAAGGGATCTGGGAAAGGATGTTGATCTCGAACTCTCAGGCGGTGATATTGAAATTGACAAACGAATTCTCGAGGGCCTCAAGGACCCGCTCATTCATATGATCCGCAACGCCATTGATCATGGCATCGAAATGCCGGATATACGTAAACTGGAACAGAAATCTCCCCGGGGTAAAATATGTCTCACGGTTTCCCAGCCGGAAAGCAACAAGGTCATCATTACTCTTTCTGATGATGGAAAAGGAATCGACGTTAACGCCATCCGTCAAAAAACAATAAAGGCCGGAATGCTGTCTGATTCCCAGGCCGTCGAATTAACGGATGATGAAACAGTCTCCTTGATATTCCAATCCGGTATTTCAACCAGTCCCTTAATTACAGAAATTTCAGGCCGCGGCCTCGGGATGGCGATTGTGCAGGAGCATATTGAAAACCTGAGTGGATTGGTTTTCACATCCACCGTCCCCGGTAATGGCACAACATTCAAAATTGAATTACCGGTTTCCCTTTCAACGTTCAGAGGAATTATTGTGTCTGCCGCCGGACATGATTATATTTTACCGATTGCCCATATTGAACATACCCTCCAAATTGAGCCTGATGAGATCAAAACCGTTGAGAACAAATCCATAATTTTATTAAATGGACACCCGGTCTCATTGGTCGCATTGTCGAATATATTAGGATTGCCCCATCATCCTTTACCGGATGCAAAAACAAAAAAATTAACCCTTCCGGTGGTCATTTTAGGCAGCGGCGAGAAAAGCATCGCATGCATTGTTGATACCGTGACCAATGAACAGGATGTGCTGGTCAAAAGTCTGGGCAAGCAATTAAAGAGAATCCCAAACATCAGCGGCGCAACGATCCTTGGAAACGGCCAGGTCGTTCCGATCTTGAATGTTAACGATCTGATATCTTCTTCTTCCGGAAAATCGATTTCCCTTGTCATGGGGAAAGATATTGATATGAAGAAAGATGAAACGCAAAAATCCGTACTAATTGTTGAAGATTCCTTTACATCAAGGACGCTGCTTAAAAACATTCTTGAGGCTTCCGGCTATACGGTAACGACTGCCATCGACGGTGAAGACGGGTATCAGCAGCTGAAACTGAGATATTTCGATGCGGTGATATCAGATATTGAAATGCCAAGAATGAACGGATTTGAGTTGACCAAAAAAATTCGCGATGATGAAACACTTGCCGAAAAACCCGTCGTCCTGGTTACCAGCCTTGACTCCCGGGAGGACAGGGAAAAAGGAATCGATGTGGGCGCGGATGCCTATATCGTAAAAAGCAGCTTTGACCAGAGCAATCTGCTTGAGGTATTGGAGCGATTGGTATAGATTCTGTTTTCCGCTTTGACTAAAAATTGTCCGAAGAATATCGCTGGCAATTTAATGATATCGAAAGGGACAAATTAAAAACCCATGAAAAAAGATTTTGAAGTAATGCTCGTTGAAGACAGCCGGACCCAGGCATTAAAATTCCAGATCATGCTTGACAGTCATGGCTATCACGTCTCAGTCGCCCAAAACGGCCTTGAAGCCATGAATATGCTTCTGAACAGTCAGACTTCAATAGTTATAACCGACTGGGTTATGCCTAAAATGGATGGGTCTGAATTATGCCGCGCCATCCGCAAGCATGATTTTGGCAACTATGTGTATATTATCCTTTTAACGGCTAAAGACTCTAAAAATGATATCATTGAAGGACTTGAAGCCGGGGCGGATGATTATCTGACAAAACCGGTGGATGACGCGGAATTAATCGCCCGGTTGACAACCGCCGAAAGGGTGATCCGGCTGGAAGCATCACTCAGGCAGAGAAACAAGGAAATTGCCCTGCTTTCGATCACTGATCCGCTCACCAAAGTTTTCAACCGGGGCTATCTGAATGATAATCTCCCAAAAGCCTTTAAACGCACCGTCCGATATCACCAGAGGCTTTCGATCATTATTTGCGATATTGACCATTTTAAATCAGTCAATGACACTTACGGTCATCAGACCGGAGACATGGTGCTAAAATCTTTTGTAAAGGAGCTAAACACCTCATTAAGAAAAGATTTGGACTGGATTGCGCGATATGGCGGAGAAGAATTTCTCATAGTGCTTCCGGAAACGGAGTTAAACGGTGCGGCTGTCGTTGCTGAAAGACTTCGTCATAGAATTGCAAAATTAGTTACCCATTACGAAGGCAATGATATTCAGATAACTGCCAGTTTCGGGATAGCGGCATTGTCGCATGAAACCGACAAATCTTACCTGACCGCCGATGATTTGATCAAAGCGGCCGACCGGTGTCTTTATCAGGCCAAGGAACGCGGAAGAAACAAATGCATTGGGACATCGATATGATTAATGTTTTAATCGTCGATGACTCATTGACGACCCGGGAATACATCAAGCATATTATTGATTCAGATCCGGAGCTGCAAATAGTCGGGGAGGCAAAAAACGGAGAAGAAGCCGTTCAAAAGGCCGAGACAACAAAACCGGATGTCATCATAATGGACATTCAAATGCCCGGCATGAATGGCTATGAGGCAACGCGCGCCATCATGGAGAAATGCCCGGTGCCGATTATTATCCATAGTGCGGTGGTGTCCCCGGATCAAACCGAAAATATATTCAAATCCATGAAAGTCGGTGCAGTTGCCGTCTCCCAAAAGTCCCCCGGACTCGGACACCCGGAATCAAAACAACTCGTTAAAAAACTGCTGCGAACAGTTAAATTAATGTCTGAAATCAAGGTTGTCCGTCTATTAAAACAAAAGAAAAAGATCGGAAAAATAAAACCCGCTCATAAAAAAATATTACATGACCCCAGACCTTCGACCGCTATCATTGCAATCGGGGCCTCTACCGGTGGCCCCCCGATTCTACAGACAATCCTTACGAACTTAAACAATAATTTTACCATACCCATTGTAATTGTTCAGCACATTGCTAACGGATTTCTTGAAGGAATGGTCGACTGGCTTTCCCAAACAACTCATTTAGCCCTTAAAATCCCGAAAACCGGCGAACCCGTTCAAAACAGCCATGTGTATTTTGCGCCTGAGGACCACCATATTGAGATTACCCCTGCCCGGGTCTTTCGAATTTATAAAATCGACGCGCATGACAACTTAAAACGTCCCATTTCTCATTTATTTTCTTCCGTTGCAAAATCATACAAAAAAAATGCAACCGGTGTACTGCTCACCGGAATGGGCAATGATGGCGCCATCGGTCTGAAAAAAATGAAAGCGCAAGGGGCGATGACTTTGGCACAGGATAAGGAAAGTGCCGTTGTTTTCGGTATGCCGGGAGAAGCGATCAAGATCAATGCTGAAACTTATGTTCTTAACCCGACTGACATTATTTCTTTTTTAAATAAAATATCACGGGAAATGCTTGCATAAATAAATTAAAATACGATTGGACCGGCCGCTTGTATGAGAAGTGAAGATACATATCATATCCTGGCTGTTGAAGACAGCATCAC
>JAJRPH010000135.1 GCA_024280875.1 Deltaproteobacteria bacterium
CACATGAAGTATCCTGATATAATCAAATTTCAATTGTTCAGCCCTAACAGTGAATCCAGTTTTCCGTCTTGATCCAAACTACTTAAATCATCATATCCGCCGACATGATATTTCTCAATAAAAATTTGTGGAACGGTTCTCATTCCGTCGCTTCGTTTCACGGATTCCACAATTAATTCCGGGTTCCCATCAACTTCGAATTCATTAAACGAAACTCCTTTGCTTTTCAGTAAAGCCTTGGCACGAACACAATACGGGCAGGACCTTGAAGTATAAATGTCAATGTTTACCATAAAATAATGACTCCTCGTGAATTAAATATTTTGAAGCAGCGCAATAAATCGATTCCATCTGATTTTAAATTGCTCGATCGGCATGCTGTTCATGGTCCGCATCTCCAATGTGGGCCCCTTAAGATTAAAACGGACATCCGTGAATAACGTAGTCATATGATATAAAAATGTTTTAAATGATTGGTCCGTTGAATGAACAAAAGCAATATTTTCTCCCAACACATCTGCATGAAGCGCAAATCGAATCGGCCTCTCAATGAGTTCTTCGGAAGATCCCAGCTTCGCAAAACAGCATGGCGGCTTCCCGCAGCGGGTGACATCCGTATGATCCCAGATATCCCTGCGTTCCGGAGACATTTTAAACCAATCAGTGGTTGACAGTTTACACAAAAAATTAAATAGGGGAAGAATTTCTTTAATATCGGAAATTAGCACATGCAGATGAATAGATGCTGTCCCTTTCATCATTTCAAGCCCTCGTGTGTCAACTTTCGCCAACCGATCATGCAATTTGACATATCGGTCTAAAGTAAGACATAAAGGTGCTTCTGCACGTCCCGGCAAGAAATCCGTTCCATTATATTCAATTCCCAGGCGATTCCTGATGGCCATATTTGTTTTATGGATAGTCGACAGCAGAGAATTAAACTGACTGTTATTGTCTTTTAACAGCGGTGGACTGCAATATTCAATCTGCCCCCCGGGTTCAAACGCTACACGAAGCCCATTGGTTGCCTTATATTGATCACCATCCGATAAAAAACCGAGTTCAGGCAGCAATTGGTAAACCGAGTTCATATCATCCAAAGATATGATGCGGGCAGGCAGAAATTCATATTCAAATCCATAACTTCTCGGCCCACGACTCTTTAATTCAGATAAGACATCGATATATTTTTGTGTAAACTGTATTACCAGTTTCTCGAGTTTGACATTCACTTTTAAATTACACCATTAAAATATCGCATCAGAAAAAAATTCCTGATACCACAATGTAAATATAATAATTGCAAATACCTGATCCGCAACTGACACCAAGGTTTCCGGGCCGATTCCCCGGGTTGTTATTTTTCCAACAAGGGTCCTGGCATACTTAGGATCAAGGATTCCTTGACGGCGGATTACATCTCCCAAAAGGATGTCCTGTAAAAAATCAGGCAATGTATCAGGCCTGGCCAGCCAGTCGGCCATAGGGATGGTAAAGGGCTGCTTGCGACGATATGCAGTTTCATGATCCAATATATTATATTTCAGGTAGGAATAGCTGCAGATATATTTTTCCCTGACTGATTCAAGATCCACCTTCAGGCGAACCGGTAATGTGGCGGCAAACTCGGCCAGACGGTAATCCAGCAGTGGCGTCCGGGCTTCAAGAGAGTGCCTCATGGACAATCGGTCCAACCTCAAAACCACGTAATCCGGCAACCTGAACCGTGTTTCAAATGCAATCGCCTGATTGACCGGATCTTCATTCCCTTTCAAAAAAGGGAGGGCATCTCCAGAAAATAAATTTAAAGGCGGTCTCTGACCGGTCAGTTTCAATATTTCATCTGATGTAAACAATGCCTCGTTCTGAATATATCGGTCCGCCGGATCGATTTTTCTTTGAGCAAGATACGTATTCAATTCCGGAAAAATAAGTCGTAATTCATTCTGCTTTTTTTTTGTGAGGTGTGTGAACCTGGATGCAGCACTTTCAATCATGAATTTACGGTAACCAGCGAAAATTTCATCAGCCCCTTCCCCGGTTAAAACTACTTTTACCTGCTTTGCCGCCATTTCGCAAACCATATCCGTGGGCAGTAATGTGCCCAAAGAAACCGGCTCTTCCAGAGACCTTATAATTTCCGGCAAATATTTAAGATGATTTTTTCGGCAAATCTGTGTATTTAATTTTGCAGAATTAAACTTTACGGGGTTGGCAGCTAAAAAATTCTTCACATTGTGCAGCTCATTATATTTTTCTTCTTCAAACCCCATGGAAAACAAACGAATTGCCGGCTGGTTCAATGCGGCCTGAGAAGATACCGCCGAAGAATCGATACCGCCGCTGACCAGAGAGCCTACTTCGACATCCGACCTTAACCGAATTTTGACCGCATCCGTAAACAACTCATAAAACCGATCTGCTGCATCATCTATAGTCATATCATCATTGACCGAATCAAGGCGGTAATCCCAGTACCTTATAACCTGATATTTTCCGTTTGTTAAATCATAATCAAGAAATGAACCAGGCGGAATTCTCCGGATATCTTGAAACATCGTTTCACTTCCCGGAATATATCGATATGTAAAATAAGTGGACAGGCGATGAGAGTTCATTTCAGGTCGAATACCGCTGGATGAAATCAGCGGTTTAATTTCAGAAGAAAAAATAAATTCATTTTTTTTTATTGTGTAATAAAGGGGCTTAATGCCGAATCGGTCACGGAATAAAAATAAGCGGTTTTTTAACGGATCCAGTATGGCACCGGCATACATACCATTTAGATACGATAAAAAATTAATGCCATTTAAACGATACAAATGCAATGCGACTTCAACATCCCCCTTGGAAACAAACGGTTCTGATTTTACCATTTCCCTGAGTTCTATAAAATTATAAATCTGTCCGTTACATATTATTGAGGTATCGTCTAATGCGCAATGTATGGGCTGCATTCCGGTTTCAAGATCAAGAATAGACAAACGAACAAAACCCATCCCAACTGTATTGCCGCAGACTGAATGAACAGCATTTTTGGTGTTATCCGGCCCGCGATGGCGCAGGATTTCCCCCATTTGAGAAAGACGCCTGCTAATGTTCTCAAAAGACATGACTGGAGACACAATTCCATAAACACCGCACATGGACAGATATAACCTTTAATTTTGAAGTGATAAAATCATTTTGACATGTGTCGTCATATTTACAACACTTGAGTAACGGGATTTTTTTGGAGAAAATTATTTTTTATAATAATACAAACAAAAATTATGAATTAACAGATCAGATACATACCAATGAATTACAACTTATCCATATACCATGCAACTCAGTTTAAATTTTTTTTCCGAGCGCCATCGGAAAAAAAAAATGGAAACAATACAGCAACTGTTTTCTTGGAAAAAGATCAAGAAAGAAATAATGCATTCAAAGATGAGTTTATAAGATGCCGGGTTTGCAATCATAAAATTACAACTCATAAGGAAAAAATCAATATAAATGACTCCCATTATCATACATTTGCCAACCCAAACGGAATGATATTTGATATCGGATGTTACAAAACAGCATTAGGATGTTTAAATACCGGACCCCCTACAGAAGAGTTTTCATGGTTTAAGGGCTATTCATGGCAGGTGGCAATATGCGCGTCATGCCTGGCTCATCTTGGTTGGGTGTTTCTTTCCGCTAATAATAATTTTTTTTATGGATTAATAATTGACCGGCTCATTGACTCTATAAAATAATTGTGTGATCAACAGATCAATTTTTTGTTCAAAATCCTCTTTTGGAATGATAAAGTTTAAATGCGAAGACCCCGTTTATTTATTTTAATGAATCAACAAATTCGGAGTAATATATTTGTTGACAAAAATTTATATTTCCTATAATTAAAAATAACATGTATTATTTAATTCGGCCGTTGCAACAAAAGACATTTTAAGACGATCTAAAATAAAAAATATACCTTTATCATCGGATAAAATATTGTAAAAATCAAAAACAATGAGGACATTATGCCATACAAGCTGAGCGGTGCGTTTATTGTCTTGTCCTTTTATGTATGCATACTAAATATCTCCACATTAATTATTTCCCCACCTCCTGCCAATGCTCAATTGTCAGCACTTTCAGAAATCCAAAGCGGTATTTTCTTTCTTTCACTCAAAAATATGGGAATCACCTCAGAAACTTTTAAAACAGATAAATATATTGATGAAGAACAGGCAGAATATTTTGGCGAAATCTCAAAATCAAAATTAAATGTCCCTTCGGACAAAGACCACCCTTTCACTTTAGTAGATCACTATGTTTTAAGTTCAGATCTTGAAATTATATATGACTATGACACAATTTTACGTAGTGCCTTTCCCCTAAAGGCCTATTTGAGCATCCATAACATTTCAATTTCTGACTACACAAGTCAAAGATCTCAGCCAGCGTATTATATCACCAAAATTAGAGGCAAAGCCCCTTTTACAGGCGCAGATGCGCTTGCCATGCAAATGGAAGTTAAAAATGCTGAAGTATTTGCAGATGAAATGATTCAAAAGGACGTAAGCCGCCCAGGCAGTGACTGTTACAGCGGCTATGGTGGAAATATTTATGTAAAAGTCATCAGCCTCAAGTTAGCTGTCTGGGGAAGAACAACAGACACGGACTTGATGAATAGATGCAAGCCGCCCATTAAAAATACAACACGCCTGCATCCTTCTGATATTCGCCCCGAGCCTGAACCCGTTGTACTCATAGTTCTATCACCAGACAACCCATGTATAGGAAAACCTTTTTTACCTGAAGCTCCTAGAAGCAGCTGCTATTACCCGCTTCCGCCAGAAAGAAAAACACCTGCGGCAACCAACTGGAGTTACAACTATAATCTTCGTAATAATTCTTCAACTATAAATAACAATCACTCTGTAAATGCTCAGCCAGCCGATCCGTCAACGTGCCAGACCTGCAGATAAAATAACTATACAGAAATAGTATTTGAAACAACCACTTTCTAACACCTCCCTGCTCTTCAGCAAAACGATGTAAAAAAATAAACTTTTTAATTTTAGAATTAAAACATTTGTTCAACATTCAATTTCATAAACTGTTTTATTTTAAACAATTACATAAAAAATAATTATTCTTGACTTTTCATGTAATTGTTTTATTCTTATTAGATTTATTGCATCAGGAAGCGACCTGTATTTTACAATTATAAATAGTTAATACCAAATGGAAATTGAAATGAACACCTTAATGCAAAAAGTAAGAAATATTGGCATAAGTGCACATATTGACTCAGGAAAGACAACACTAACGGAACGTTTTTTGTATTTGACGAAAAAAATTCATCGGATTCATGAGGTTAGAGGCAAAGACGGAGTCGGTGCCACCATGGACTCCATGGAACTCGAAAAAGAACGCGGAATCACAATCGCTTCCGCAGCAACCTACTGCCAGTGGCAGAACCATGAAATTAATATAATTGACACCCCGGGACATGTTGACTTTACAATAGAAGTCGAGCGGGCGTTACGTGTCCTTGATGGCGCGATCCTGGTCCTCTGTTCAGTTGGCGGGGTACAATCCCAATCCATAACCGTTGACCAGCAGATGAAACGATACCAGGTACCGTGTATCGCGTTTATCAATAAATGCGACAGAAGCGGCGCTGATCCGTTCCGGGTGATCAATGAACTTAAGGAAAAGCTTAACCACAATGCCATTGCAATCCAAATCCCCATTGGTCTTGAAGCCGACCTTGAAGGAATTATTGACTTGATATCAATGAAAGCCATTTATTTTGATGGGGAATTTGGCGATATTATCCGAACGGAAGAAATACCCGATTCATTATTAGAACAAGCCTTATTGAAGCGCGAAGAACTGGTCGATGCCGCATCCATTTTTTCGGATGAACTGACGGAAGCGGTGATCGAAGAAACAGAAATACCAGACAATCTTCTCATTAAAGCAATACGTCAGGGGACCATTCAAAGAGAACTGACCCCTGTCGTCATGGGATCTGCATACAAAAACAAAGGAATCCAACTGGTATTAGACGCTGCGAATAATTTTTTACCATCCCCTGACGAAGTGGATAATGAAGCATTGGATTTGGATAACAATGAAGAGTCCTTTCACCTTACCGGTAAAAAAGAAGATCCGCTCGTTGCACTTGCTTTTAAGCTCGAAGAAGGCCAGTTCGGCCAATTAACTTATATTCGGGTCTATCAGGGAGAATTGAATAAAGGCGACACGTGTGTTAATGTCCGTACAGGCAAAAAAGTCAAGATTGGCAGAATTGTAAGAATGCACTCGGACCAAATGGAGGATGTCGAAAAAATTGAGGCAGGATATATTGGTGCACTTTTTGGGGTTGATTGTGTTTCCGGTGACACTTTTGCAACTTCCGGCCTAAATATTTCAATGACATCCATGCACATTCCGGAGCCGGTTATCTCTCTGTCAATTAAAGCCAAGGACAATGCGTCGGAAACCAGCATAGCAAAAGCTCTCAACCGGTTTACAAAAGAAGACCCGACATTTCAGACCTTCGTCAGCAATGAAACCGGAGAAACAATTATTTCAGGAATGGGTGAACTCCACCTTGAAGTATACATTGAACGAATGCGGCGGGAGTACAAAGCTGAAATTATAACCGGTGAACCAAGCGTTGCCTACCGGGAAACGATTACTTGCCACACGACTTTTGACTATACCCACAAAAAACAGACTGGCGGCGCGGGTCAGTATGGACGTATTGCCGGTTTTATGGAACCTGTTACAGATGACTTTGTATTTGAGAATAAAGTCACCGGCGGTTCGATCCCGACACAATATATTTCGTCATGTGAAAAAGGATTTGTTTCCTGTCTTGCGAAAGGCCCCTGGCTGGAATACCCGGTTACCGGCGTAAAAATCGTGATCAATGACGGAGCATCCCATTCGGTGGACTCCTCTGAAATGGCGTTCCAGGCTGCGGCGCGCGGCGCTTTTCTCCAAGCCTACTTTAAGGCGCAACCGGTCCTGCATGAACCGATTATGAAGGTGGTGATTGAAACCCCGGCTGAATTTCAAGGCAATGTTATGGGATCATTAAATCAACGACGCGGAATGATCATCGGATCAAATGAAGTGGGACAAATCACAGCTATTGAAGCCCAGGTTCCTCTATCCGAAATGTTTGGATATTCGACAACAATACGATCAATGACTCAGGGAAAAGCACAATTTAGCATGGAATTCTTTACGTACAAACAAGTGCCTAAAAGCGTATTAGAGACCATTGAAAAAAAAAATGAAAAAAAAACTAAAACCGGTACGTAATTCTTAAATTAAGAGACCCGCCGTGATTGTTATTAAATTTTACATGAAAAATACAGATATAAGGAAGAATAAATGCTGAAGAAACAACTTATCTTAAGGGATCCATTAAGTTTCTTAGGATATGAAACGGATGAAACAGAAAAAAAAGGCAACTTCGGTGCCGTCACTTCCCGGGCCGGTGTTGGTAAAACCGCATTTCTGGTGCAAATCGCAATCAGTCGTCTGCTCAAAGATAAAAATGTTCTCCATATCAGCATACAGGATCCGGTTGACAAAATAAGCTTGTGGTACAAGGAAATGTTTTTAAACCTCACCCAGAAGCATGATGCCAAGCAGTCCAAGCAATTATGGGAATCTCTGCTGACTAAACGATTTATTATGACTTTTGAGACAGAAAGTTTTGATTTTTCAAAATTAATTACCAGAGTCGACGAACTGCGTAACCAAGGTATTTTTGTGCCGCAATTAATCATTTTAGATGGTCTTTCTCTGGACGTCACCATGCAGTCGGAGCTGAATCGATTAAAAGAATATGCCGTCCAAAATAACTTCACCATCTGGTTTTCAGTGCGCACTCACAGACACCAGTCAGATGATCCTGTAACCATGCTCCAACAATTAGGGGGCCAGAGCAATTTTCTCTTTAACATGATCATTCAATTACTGCCGCATAAAGATAAAATTCAAGTCAAACGATTACCCCTGACCGGGGAACACAATGAACGGCCGCCGCTTTTAATTGATCCTTCGACGATGATGATTAAGGAAACTACTAAATAATTTAATAATTATCCATCTGACCGTCTGCTTTTTCATGAAATAATGAAGCCACAGAACTTTTTTCAAGGGTTTGTGGCTTCACCGTTTAAGTGAATTTTCATCATAAATTTGAAAAACATTAAAAAAAATTCTCTATCCCTGCCAAAAAATAAAAATTATTCCCAAAAGTCTTTACGAATTTCTAAGCCTGCTTACTGAATTCGACGATCCATATATTATCATTGAATTATTCTAAAAAAATTAAATCCATTGTAATTTTATTGAAACAATGATATTAAATCAAGATAATTAATCCAAGCCAGACACTGAATCCAAAAATATCTATAGATCATGAATGCATATTAAACTTCAGCATAGGGGGGAGCGATTTAAAATGAGCCCGAAAAAAATAATATTTTTTCTAACATCAATATCTTTCTTACTGATTCTTGCATTGCCAGGATATTGCAGCGAAAAACCAACTTGTGCTATCTTACTGTTTCACCCGGACATGGCTTCCTCCAATATTTATGAGAGTCAAATGCTGTCCAACAAGTATGCTGAACTAATAGATCGTCTGGACATGTTTGAGGTCATTGATTTTAATGAAGTGGCTGACACATTAAAGAACAAAAATGCACTTGACCTTGAAAAAACCTGCACCGATCTGGGATGTGCACTTAAAATCGGAAATAAATTAAATGCAGATTTTGTGATCTACGGTATTATTGGTAATGTGGGCAGCCTGTTTTCACTGGATACAACCCTTGTTAATGTTGCCGGGGGCAATGAAACTCAACATGCAGTTTATGACTTCGAGGGAACCAAGGAAGAATTTGCAAAAAATGCTCCGGCAGAGAATATTAAATCACTCTTTGGCGTCAATGAAATCCCTGCCGGACAAGAACCTCCTGTTCCTGAGATTATCGTAACCACGGAACCAGAAAAAACCGTTCAAATTGATGAAGTTCCAGCGCCACCTGCTGAAGAGCCGAAAAAGCTGCATTTTGGACCAAGGCTTGGAATTGGCGCAAGTAATGATGGCGTTGAATATGGCGGAGGATTTGAAGTCCAGTTTTCACAATTATCATTTCAATTTTTACTGAATCCGGATGGCTTTGCCAGTGGGCTTTCATTCTATCTTCACAAAAAAGGCAATTCACCGTTCCTGTCAATTGTCAGCTCTTACTATGACACCAAAAATAATGGTGGGGATGAAATCGGCCGGATCTACGGAGTATTATTAGGTTACCGCATCACGTTGGACAACTATGTCCAAAAAGACTTAGCCAAACACATCAATGCTCGGGTTGGTTTGGGAGCTGGTTATGTAAACTGGGACCTGACTGGAGTTAAGGAAGGAAACGAGAAACAAAGTGATGAAGAATTCATTCCAATTTTTGAATTTACTCTTGGATATATGTTCTGATTACCTCGCCTGACAATATTGTACTAATTTTAAAAAATCTATAAATTTAAACGTGGGTGTCTTTTCGGCACCCACGTTTTTTCTTTATTACAAAAAATTTCTCCTTGTCACCTGAAATAACCCTAAAAGCATGGTATACCCCCTGCAAATGAAGTTGATATTGACTTATCTTTTTTAATTTAATAAAAATTCTTTTGATTTAAACCTGCAAAAGAATTCGCCCTTGCATTTAGAAAAATGTGACACAGGAGGTTAAATTTGTATTCAAAGATTCTGATACTTCACTTCCCCAGTCGTGAAGTCAAAAAACCAGTGATCTGCCATCTGACCAAGTATTATGACCTCACCTTTACCATTCTCAAAGCGACCATACTTCCCCGAAAAGAAGGCATTATGGTTCTGGAGCTTTCAGGAACGAAAAAAAATTTTAAAACCGCTGTTCAATATCTTAAAGATCAGGGCGTGATCGTTAAAAATGCCTCTCAGGAAATTAACCGTGACGAAAAAAAATGCATCCATTGCGGTGCCTGTACTGCAGTTTGCCCGACTGATGCGCTGTCCATCAGCCGTCCTGATATGTATATCCGTTTTGACAAAAAAAAATGCAGTGTCTGCGAACTTTGTATTCCCACATGCCTTACCCGGGCTATGAAAATACAACCTACTTCCGAATCTTTTTTTGAATGAAGCCGAAAGTTGCCGTTGCAATAAGCGGTGGAATTGACTCTTTAATCACTGCCTTTATTTTAAAAAAAAAGTATGAAAATATTGTTGGTCTGCATTTTCTTAACGGTTATGAACCAACTTCATTTCATCCCTCTAGGTTGACACCTTTTTCAACAAATGCACATGATTCGACCGTTTTCATATCAGAACTGCCGCCGACCCATCCCATAACACATATAAAAAACCAGCTGGATATTCCGATAAAACTGATTGACTGCCGTCGATATTTTCAGCAAACAGTTGTCGATTATTTTGTTGAAAGTTACCGCAAAGGATTGACCCCAAATCCCTGTATGATATGCAATCCCTTAATAAAATTTGGAATAATCTTTGATTTAGCCAGACAAATGGGTGCTTCGTGTTTTGCCACTGGTCATTATGCCCGGATTATTAAAAAAAAAAACCATCTGCATCTTCTCCAAAAAGGGACAGATACTCTAAAAGATCAATCTTACTTTCTGGCAATGATACCTAAGGATGTACTTCCCTTTGTTCGTTTCCCTCTTGGTGCGATGACAAAGCAACAAGTCAGGGAAATGGCTGAACTAAAA
>JAJRPH010000136.1 GCA_024280875.1 Deltaproteobacteria bacterium
CGCGCTCTTGTCTATCTGTTGTTCTACAAATTCATACATGTGGGTAACTTTAAACCCAACGTTGATCCCAAACCGTTTATAATCCAGCGCCAGTGTACGATAGCACTCCGGACACGCAGTAACGACCTCTTCAATTCCCATTTCGTAAATTTTCGCCACATTCAAACGGGCCAGCTTCAAAAAGTTATCCCGATCCCCGGACCATAGCAGATCATGGCCGCAGCACCGTTCATTTTTCAGCAATGCCGGTGTAACATCAAAAAAGTTCATCAGCCGCAGGCTGTCGACCAGGACATCCGTCGTCCGGACATCCAGATGGTTTCGAAAAAATGTGTCAAAATAGGGCGCACACCCGCCGAAAAAAAGAATTTTGCTTTTATCATCCAGTTTAACGTCTTTCGGAAGCCCGCGCCATCGATCGGTGGTCACCTCCGGAGACGTCATGGACCGCATCATGGACTGAAAAAATCCGCCGTGCGCCTGATGAGAATCCCCGTCATCCTTGCTTTTAACCAGGGCGCGGATATCACAGATAAAATCCGGAAAATTGACCCCGGACGGGCACCGGGCATAACAGATACCGCAGGTCAGGCAGGACCAGATATCCTCTTGAATCTCTTTTGAATTCATATCCCCGGCAATCACGGCGCCGGCGATTTCACGCGGAGAAAATTGCTTGCCGGTTAGGGCTAGGGAGCATGATGACGTACACTTGCCGCAGTCCTGACACCCGTATGCATTATGGACCGCCAGAATTTCGGTAAAAGTACCGACATGACAATCTTTTGCTGGGTCTTTAAGCGGCGGCACCATAGGAGATTTACCAAAGGATCTGACTTCATCGCAAAACATTTCAAGAAAATTTCGCAATCCATCCACCTCATCCGGCAAAAAAGTCGCCAGCTGCAGGCGATCTTTATCCAGACCGAGAAGCGCCAGAATATCCCGTGTATCTTCCGTGAAATTGACTGCGCTGTTGGTGCCGACACCGTACCGGCATGTTCCCGGCTTACAGCCCACCAGGGCAACCCCGTCGGCGCCCATTTCAAATGCTTTGAACAAAAGCGCTTTTGAAATCCTTCCTGTGCAGGGAATACGGATAATGCTGATTTCCGGCGGCACCCGATAACCCTGATCCTGAAGCGCCTGATACGCCGTATGGGCTCCCCAGTTACATAAAAACAGTATAATTTTATAATTTTCCATGACACCCTTTATTGGACTAAAATTTCTTCTAAGGTCTTTTCCAGAAAAATCTGATCCCGGAAGGGACTGTCGGCCGCATTTGACGGACATATGGAAATGCAGTTGCCGCACCCTTTGCACAGGGTTTCATCAACAACCGCATACCAACCGCCGATTTCATTGCGCTGCATAGTGATGGCGCGGTACGGGCATTTATCAATACAACGCCCGCAACCACGGCATTGTTCTGCACTCACCGTAACTGTAAACCCTTTGTGCTGACGAGGACCGCGAGGCATGATAGCTGCTGCCAGCACAGCAGCGGCATACCCTTTCTGGCGATTTGACACGGCGATACCCGGGGGATCAGCCATAAACAAACCGCTCACAGAGGTCATGCCCGGATAATAAAATGGGATACCGGTGGTTCCCGCCTTTTGCATGGAAGCGGTGATTGCCCGCCCATCCTGCCCCAGATATTGAATCCGTCCGCGAATTTTTTCACCCAGAATCACCGCACCGGCCTGAATCTGCTGTTCCTTTTCACCGACTGCCACCGTGAGCTGAAACGCCCCCAGACTGCCGCTGATATGTTTTACACGGGATCCTTTAAACGACAGAAGATTGACATGTGCATAGGAACCTTCCAGCGCTTTGTCCCTGGAACCAAAAAGGAATACATCAATGCCGGCAGCTGCCAGCGTCAACGCGCTTTCGATTGAGGCTTCGCTTTCCCCGATCACGGCGGTTGTAAAATTATAATTCCGGGCAGGAGACGCAAACGGCTTCAGGTTTCGGGCGCGTCTAACCGACCGGCGGATAATCCCGGAAAACTTATCAACCGCTATGTCCGGATCATTGGCCAGATCAGGCAATACTTCATTTCTGATATTGCAGGTCATCACCATGGAACGGCTAATGCCTGTTGCGTCAAAAAGCGCGTGTTTTAACCGGCTTCTCTGGTCAGTACAGGAACTGCAGACAAAATTCAACGGGCAGCAGACGCATGATGCAAGCACCAGGCGGGTGATTCCCTTTTCACGCACGGTTTTTAAAATGGCCGCCGTTCCCTCAGGCGTACAGGCAGAAACAACCGACTCCGTGTGCAGGATGAAATCTCCATATAACAAATCTTCAAGAAAACGATCCATTTCCGGATGCCACCCAAGGGAATCATTGCACCGGCAGGCAAATACGCCAATTTTGATATCATCTGCAAGATTCGATTCCGGGGGTGAAAATGACATTCCCCGGCCCTTCTGCCGGAAAGACGTATTGCTGAGCAGCACCATGGCCCGGGCGGCGGCGGCAAATCCCCGGGTCATCATTGCGCTGACATCAACCCGGGATGTTGCTGGACCATAAGCCCGGATAATATCATCCCCCCTGACAGACGGCGCAATGTCCGGGTCAGCGATAATTATGACCCCGGCATGTTCTAAAAGATTTTCCACCGGATCGTCATGATTGATGGCACCAATGGCATCACAAACTGCCAGGCATTCCATACAATCCGAACAGACCCCGCACTGCAGGCACCGCTGTGCTTCTTCAACGGCCTGAGCCTCGGTCAGCCCTAAGGCTACTTCATCAAAATTCAGCTTTCGTTCGGACACATTTTTTTCCGGCATATGGGTCCGGGCCACAAACGCCAGATCAGGCGGAACCGGTGTAAAGTCCCGGTCAATGGACCTGACCGTAGACCGATCCGTAAGGTTTTCCGATGCCGGGATACCGCAGATATCATCCAGCACACGGATCGCTGCCGCCCTGCCCTGGGCCATGGCATGAACCACCGAAG